>NZ_CDXDFU010000145.1:0-13052 GCF_978017985.1 Schwartzia sp. (in: firmicutes)
TCACCGCACTCATTACAAATCCTTACGTTGTCGGTGAGCTGAGCCACACCATTTTTTCCGGTATAGCAACAGCCGGCTTTTTGCTCCTCGTCATATGCGCATGGAAAATTGCCCGTGATTTTGTATCACGTCAGATATTCATGCAGGCATTGAAAGGTGTATCCGTCTACCTGATTATCGGAATTATGGGAACAATGGGCACAGGCCATCTGCATACTCAATACCTTGCTGAGTCGCAGCCAATGAAGCTTTCCAGTATGGAAGCCCTTTGGGAAACCGAGGACCCTGCCCCATTTGCCGTTGTCGCTGACATCAATCAGGACGAACGTAGAAACAGATCTGAAATCAAAATCCCGGGCATGTTCTCTTTTATGCTCTTTAACAAGCCTGAAGGTGCCGTCCAGGGAATCAACCAGCTGCAGAAGGCGGCTGAAGAAAAGTATGGGCCGGGCAATTATACTCCTGATGTACCGGGACTTTTCTGGAGCTTCCGCATAATGATTGCCTGCGGCGGAGCCATGGCCGGGCTTGCATTTTTAATCGGAGGGCTCGCATGGCTGAAGCCTGAGCTGCTCGTTAAATTCAAGAGTTTTCTTGCGGCCGTTCCCATGCTGCTGCCTCTTCCGTTTTTGGCAAATTCCGCGGGTTGGTTTATTGCCGAGGCTGGCCGCCAGCCGTGGATTGTAGTCGGGCTGCAGAAAACAGCAGACGCAGTATCCCCGAACCTGACACCAAAAATGGTTTGGCTTACCATGACAGGCTTTACTCTTGTTTATCTAATTTTGGCAATCGCCGCCTTTTGTATTGCCTGCCGCCTTATCAAAAAAACTGACATAAAAGCAGTCAACCATGAAGGGAGGGCTCAGTGATGGATTACAATGTACTCTGGTTTATCCTCATCGCCGTACTCTTTACGGGTTTCTTCTTCCTTGAAGGCTTCGATTACGGCGTAGGAACACTTATGCCGTTCATAAGCGACCGGGAAAAGGAGCGCAGCCAGATTCTCTCCTCAATTGCTCCCGTGTGGGACGGCAACGAGGTTTGGATGATAACTGCAGGCGGTGCGACGTTCGCAGCATTTCCGCATGTATATGCGACCATGTTCAGCACCTTCTACATGGCACTTTTCCTGATGCTGCTGGCCCTGATTCTTCGCGGAGCAGCCTTTGAACTGCGTCATCACCACGAATCCGCATTATGGAAGCGAACCTGGGATAAAGCCATTTTCTTCGGTTCAGCGCTGCCTGCCCTGCTTTGGGGTGTCGCCATGACCGACCTTTTGATTGGCCTTCCCATCGGCAAGGATATGATTTATAAGGGAACATTTTTAGATTTGCTCAGTCCGGCTTCTCTTGTAGGCGGAGCAGCCTTCCTCAGTCTCTTCGCTTTCCACGGTGCAAATTTCCTTGCCCTGAAGCTGGATAATGACCGTCTTAAGCTTACTATTCAGAAGCTCGGACTAACCAGCTGCAAAATCGCATTTGTCACCCTTGCTCTTCTGGCTTTGCTCATTCACCAGAAGGTAAATCTTCTGAGTGCGCCGATAACACTGATTCTTTTCCTTCTTGCATTGGTTTCCCTGCTTTTCAGTTCCATGAATATGCAGCACAGAAAAGAAATGCGCGCATTTCTTTTAACCGGCCTCAGTATTGTCTGCATCACAGCAGGGCTTTTCGCCGCGCTGTTCCCGAGGCTCATGGTTTCAAGCCTTGATCCCTCGTGGAGCCTGACTATAACAAACGCCGCATCCACTGAATACACTCTGTCCATAATGACGATAGCCGCTTTATGCTTTGTCCCTGTTGTACTTATATACCAGGGCTGGACATATTGGGTATTCCGTCATCGTATAAAAGCTGACCAAAATCATGCAAATTACTGACCGCCTATATGAAGAAAAGCAGGCACTGTTTTATATGTGCCTGCTTCAGCTTCTCATATCTATCTGTACACTCGGAGCAGCCTGGCAGCTGAGCCGGGTGATTTCTGATGTTTTCCTTAATGGAATTTCATTAAACGCAGCAGCAGCCGACATTGGTATGCTGCTGTTTTTGCTGCTGATAAAAGCCCTGCTGCAGTATCCGCTTAAAAAACAGCTATGTGTTTTCTCCTCAGAGCTTCAGTTTCAGATACGTCAAAAACTGCACCGCTCCCTGGCGGTACAGACTGTTCCCGATAATAAACTGCAGCTTCTGGCCGTTGAAACCACAGAAGCACTGGACAAGCTCAGCACTGCTATACTTCCTCAATTCCTGTCTCTTGCAGTCTTAATGCCATTATTCCTTTTGACTATCGCCTTTATGGACTGGCAGTCTGCCCTGATAATGCTAGTTACCCTGCCCATTGCCCCAATCCTTTTGGCACTCATCGGGCACAAGACAAAAGCCGCCGCACTTGAGCAGTGGGAAAAGCTTGGAACCCTGACAGCAGCCTTCAAGGATATGCTGGCAGGAATAATCACACTGAAGCTCTTTCGTCAGGAGGTGGCACAGGGAGAAAGACTGTCCGAAAACAGCCGTGATTTTTCCGCAGCCTCCATGAAGGTATTGCAGCTGGCATTTGTTTCAAGCTTCACGCTTGAGCTGATTACTACGCTGACCATAGCCATACTTGCTGTAAGCATCGGTCTGCGTCTGCTGTACGGAGAAATGAGCTTTTCCATAGCATTTTTCATGCTGCTTCTGCTACCGGAATTTTACCGGCCCCTGCGTCAAGGGGGTATAGCTTTTCACGCGGCTGCAGAAGTTCATACCGCATGGAAAACTCTTCAGAACATCATTGAAACAGGCCGCTCTGACCTTCGCCGCGGCGCCCGTGATGAACTCCGGGTTCCCCCTGATATATCAGTCCATGAGCTTTCATTTACGTATCCCGAAGCCCCCCTGCCTACGCTGCAGGATATCTCTGCCCGTTTCCCTGCCAATAAAGTCACCTGTATTTGCGGTACCAGCGGCGCAGGGAAAACGACTCTGCTTAAGGTGCTGGCAGGACTTCTCAGCCCACAGCAGGGCAGCGTTTTATTCAGCGGCAAAAATCTGGCCGATATGGCAAAAGAAAGCCGCCAAAAGCTGATTTCATATATTCCGCAGGCTCCTCATATCTTTCAGGGAACTCTTGGGGAAAATATCAGTCTGTTTGACTGCGGAAAAAAAGAGGATATTGCCGAAAAAATAAACGGTGCATTGAAATCCGCGAGACTTTCTCTATCCCCTGACACCTCTATAGGCGAGGGCGGGCAGGGACTTTCAAACGGGCAGCTTCACCGTCTGGGGCTGGCACGGGCATTTTATCAGGACAAGCCTGTTGTACTGCTTGACGAACCAACAGTCGGCCTTGAACCGGCCGAAGAAAAGGAGCTCCTGAATACCCTTGATGATTTCTCCCGACACAGAACTGTTATAGTTATATCCCACCGTGAGGCGGTCCGAAAATGGGCCGACACTAAGATTGCCATTGAAGCAGGAACGGCTGTCCCAGCCGAGGAGGTGCGCCATGAATAAGCTTCGTGCCATACAAAAGCTGATTTCATTGGCAGGACCGGCAAAAATAATGCTCATGGTTCTCACAGGGGTTCTTTCGGGGCTGACGGGAATCGGCCTTATGGGAGCCGCTGCATGGATTATCAGCTATGCGGCACTTCAGCCGCCTCTTTATGCACTGACTCTTGGTATTACATGCGTGCGCTTCTTCGGAATAAGCAGAGCCGTCATGAGATACCTGATGCGTCTTTTTTCGCACAGGCTGGCTTTCTGCTGCTATGAAAAACTCCAGATTATGATATACAGAACCATGTGCAGGGAACTGCCCCTAAAAACAACGCTTGCAAAGCAGGGACAGTATATGGAGCAGCTTGGTGACGATGCCTCGGTTCTTCGGGATTTTTATCTGCGCTGGCTTTTGCCTGTATTCAGTACAGGGCTTATCACACTTTGCTTCAGTCTTTGGCTGTATGAAATCTCTCCTGCAGCTGCAGGTCTTGTATGCTTCCTCTTTATACTTCACATAATACTTCCCGTTACAATAATAATGTCAGATACCGCGAATAAGCAGAGCAGCCACTACCGTGATTTGCTTTCAGATGCCTCCTGCGGACGTGATGAACTTATACTTTCAGGCCGATTCAGTTTGTTTATGACCAAGCTTGATGAAGCCGCCCAAAATTACGATACTGCAGCAGTAAAACAATGCTTACGGCAGGAACTGGCAGACACTATACTTGATATTGTCCGCCGGATTTCATTTGTCTTGTATCTCCTGCTGCTCATTCAAGCCTTAAACAGCGGCTCCCTTGACCCCCGCTGGCTTGCCGTCTGGCTGCTGCTTCTGTTGGGGCTTTACGGAGAATTATCCGTCTTGTCTTCTGCGGCAGTTCAGCTAATTTCGTCCCGACAGTCGGCAGAACGTGTATTAAAAGAGTTTCCGAAGGCTGAATTCACACAGGAACCTGTCCCGGCAAATTCCTCCTCCCCTTTTTTATCCGCCAAAAATATCTCCTTCTCATATACCGCAGGACTGCCGGTCTTTGCTCCCCTCTCCTTTGAACTTGAAAACGGCGGCGCGATTGCCGTACGTGGAGACAGCGGCAGCGGAAAGACCACACTGGCACAGCTGATTTTGAAATTACTGCCTCTTGAGCAGGGAGAGCTGTATCTTTCCGGTATTCCAATCGGCCAAATATCCGACGATGTACTTCGCAGTTATTTCGCCGCTTCAATCCAGCCCTGCCATATATTCTCTGATTCCATCCGTGGCAATTTCACCCGTCTGCACCCTGACATAACAGATGAGAAGATTTGGCAGGCACTTGATACAGCATGTCTTGGCGATACAGTACGCGCCATGCGCCTTCAGCTTGATGAACCTATGGGAGAAAACGGCAGCCGCCTGTCCGGGGGACAGAGAAATCGTTTGCTGACGGCGCTTGCTCTTGCAAGTGAGGCTCCATGCCTTATTTTGGACGAACCTACAGACGGCCTTGATAAAACCACAGGAACCTCACTCCTTGAAAACATCATTTCGCACATAACCCAAAAGGGAAAGACTTTAATCCTCATAACCCATGACAAAGAAGCTGCCTCCATGCTTCCAAAGGAGATATGGCTTTCTCCTCCCCAAAATTAAAACAGCCTGCGGCAAACATTTGCCACAGGCTGTTTTCACTTGCTCTCTCTGTATGATTTTATGGGCGCGGGATTTGGGACATGCTCTCCCAGGAGTTTTTCCATCCATATCAAATCATACCACCGTCCAAATTTCGAACCGATATCCTTGAAATGGCCAACCTCCCTAAAGCCCAGATGCTTATGGAATCCCACACTGTCCTTTGTAAGATATGGGTCATCCTGTCCTTCATGGGGCCATGCAACACAGGCTTCAAAGCTGATGATTCCCATTTTTATAAGCGCAGACTCAAGCTCCTCGTAAAGACGCTTACCCAGTCCCGCCTTACGTTTACCGCGGTCAATATAAACCGAGCTTTCCACAGCCCAGGCACACGCTGCCCTCACATGAAAAGGCGCTGCGTAGGCATAGCCGATTATTTTGCCGCCCTCTTCCGCCACAAGATACGGATATTTTTCACTTATGGTTCTGATGCGGTTCTGAAATTCCTCCACAGAAGGCACCTCATACTCGAAGGTAATCGCTGTTTCCCTGATATAAGGCGCATATATGGCAAGCAGTGCCTCAGCATCCTCCGGCACAGCATCACGTATCGTTATCTCTGACAAATTTTTCCCCTCAAATCATTTGAACTCATGATAATTAAAAGAAGGAGCTTTTTCAAGCCCCTCCAATAATCATTTTACGTAATATACACGTCCCGGCATACGCGGAGCAGCCTTCGGCTTTGCGTTATCCTCAGGATATCCCAGGATACAATGACCGATTCCTTCCCACTCGCCTTTCAGCCCGATTTTTTTCAAAAGCTCCTTGCCCCAGTCAGACTCGAATTCTTCCCTTGCACGGTGAATCCAGCAGCTTCCGATTCCGAGAGCATCTGCAGCCTGCATGAGATTTCCGATAACAAGGCTTCCGTCATATACACGGTTCGGCCAATCCTTCGGAGCAAGTACGATAAGAACCACCGGTGCCCCGTAAAGAGGATCAACATCTGCGGACCAGCCGCCAATCTCACAATTCTTCACAGAGATTTCATCACGCAGTTCTTTGTTTGTTACAGAAACTATAATCGGTTTCTGTTCCCCATGGCCGCTTGCGGCGTACAGGCCTGCATCAATAATCTGGTCGATAATTTCCTGCGGTACCATATCCGGCTTATACTTGCGCACGCTGCGCCGTGTTTTGAGTGCTTCGATAATTGTATTCATTTTGTACTCCCTTCCGCCTGCAGAACAGGCAATGCAATTAAAGGATTCTGCTTAATCCGACTAAAATCCATTGGGAGTCAAAAACTCACAATGGATAAGTCTCCTTTAATGATAGCGCATAGAATACAAAAACACTATGATATTTAGATGAAAAAACATCTCATTCATCCAAAATATATTTTTCAAACCGTTCCTTCTCGGAAACAGGAAGGCTGACTGTGAGCTTTGTTCCCTCCTCTGCGTATTCTGTCTCCTTCACGGCGTTCAGCATATGAAGCTCCGTAATGGCCGCGCCGTCACTGTAAGGAATCAGCAAAGTGCATTCAAGGGACTGCTCCTTAAAAAACGATTCTATGCGGTTAAGAAGCACCTTTATATTGTCGCCCGTAGCTGCTGACACACATACAGCATCACGATACCTGGTCATGCGCCCGGTATCGTAGGGATTTTCCATTTGGTCAGTTTTGTTGAACACAAAGAGCATTGGTTTTTCTTCCGCTCCCAGCTCCTTCAGCACCTCCATAACAGCCTCAATATGCTGCTCGGCGTTGCTGCTGCTCGCATCCACCACATGAAGCAGAAGGTCAGCCTCCGTCACTTCCTCCAGTGTTGCCCGAAATGCTGTCACCAGAGTATGGGGAAGCTTTTGGATAAATCCTACCGTATCGGTTAAAAGAATTTCTTTCTTTTCAGGCAGCGTCAGCCGTCTTGTGGTGGGATCAAGTGTAGCAAAGAGCTTATCCTCCGCAAAGACCTCCGCTCCCGTGAGACGGTTGAGCAGCGTGGATTTGCCCGCGTTTGTGTAGCCCACAAGCGCCACCAGAGGCATACGGGATTTTTGTCGGCGCGTGCGGTACAGCGTACGCGTTTTCTTCATTCCGTTTATCTGCTCTTCTATATCATGGATACGGGTATAGATACGGCGGCGGTCTACCTCCAGCTTTGTTTCACCGGGTCCCCTCGTACCGATTCCGCCGCCAAGACGCGAAAGAACAAGGCCCTGGCCGCCGAGACGCGGAAGATTGTATTTAAGCTGTGCAAGCTCAACCTGCAGACGTCCTTCGTGGGAGCGCGCCCGCTGCGCAAAAATATCCAGTATAAGCGCCGTGCGGTCAATGACACGTATTCCCAGCATCCGCTCAAGATTATGCTGCTGTGATGGAGTAAGCTCGTCATCGAGAATCAGTAGATCGGCGTCGAGATTCTGTATCTCCATGGCGATTTCATTGACCTTTCCTTTTCCCAGGAAAAGCGCCGAATCAGGCCGCTCCCTTCGCTGAGTAAAACGCCCGACAACCACCGCGCCCGCGGTATCGGCCAGACGCTCAAGCTCGTCCATAGATTCCTCTATGCCCCATATGCCTCTCTGCATACGCTCCACCCCGGCAAGGATAGCACGCTCGGGACGGCCGTCCGTTGTTTGTGTGCTCTCCTCGCTGAGCTTCTTGTTTATTGCCGTTACCATCAGCGAAAGATTTACCTGATGAAGCACTGTATCAGAGGCCGGACCGTAGGTAAACAGCTGAGGAGTACCGTCCTCACGGGTATCCCCCGTAAAAGCCCCCATACTGCCTGTGATTTTCCCGTCACGGCGGCCTATAGCCGCCATACAGTCAAAACGAAGCCTGCGGAGAGAGGACAGGTCCGGTTCGCTCAGCCTTACGTCGCCTGTAGGGTGAGTATGTATGCAGCGGATTCCCGAAAGCCTTTTATCCGAGCGTGTCTTTTGCTTAAGCTCAGGCAAATCTACCGTCGCCACATCCCCCAGCGCCACCTGCACTACACGTCCCTGACGGGAAATATATACTGCTACCTCCCTGCCCAGAAGCTCCGTAATGTCGAGCATGCGCTCATTCAGCTCACGGGTAGACAGCTGTCCCACAGGCACAGTAAGCTCATAGAGTTTCTTGAGCTGCTCCTGTATATGAGTTTTGACGTTTACCAAATCGCCCTTTATGTCCATAAAGACCTCGTTACATTATTTATTGATAAATCCAGTAATACTGTTCCGTAAACATTTCATCATCCATAGCCGCGTAGTTCTGCACGTGCCTTTTGAACGGAGCGTTATTATTCTCGCACATGCTGAGTCCCATATAAATGCGCGGTACAGACCAGCGTGTGTCCTCTCCCATGGTTCCACGGGTATTCACTGCGAACGCAGCCCTGTAGCCTGCATCCTTCACCGCGCAGATGACATACTCATCATAGCTTCCGCACGGGTAAGCAAGTCCATCGCATTTTCGTCCTGTAATAAGCTCAAGATATCTTTTCGACATTTTGAACTCATTGAGATTGTCCCAGTAATTTTCCTCCCGCAGATCAGACGGATGCGTCAGCGTGTGGGAGCCTATAGAAATATGCGGATCCTTTGCCATTTCCTTCAATTCTTTTGCAGTGATATAAGGATACCCCGGAAGCTCCCCATCAATACAGCTCGTAATGATGAAGAAAACGGCCTTCATATCACGCTTCTTGAGCTCCGGAAATGCGTAATCATAGATACCCTTGTATCCGTCATCAAATGTGATAAGGACGGATTTTGCAGGGAATGAGCCTTTGTCAATGCAGTCTATATACTCCTCCATAGAGAGCGTCCTATATCCGTTTGCCTTGAGCCAGTCGAGCTGCTGCGCAAAAGCCTCAGGAGTTACATCGAAGCCGTTAAGCGGCACCGGCTTGAGGTCATGATACATAAGCACCGGCGCGTAAGCGCTGTATGGAAGCCCCTCCGAACAAAAGCCCCTTTGCGGAACCAGCGCCATAGCGCACAAAAATACGAAAAAAATAACATTAGATACGAGTTTTCTGATCATAGCTGTAATACGTCCCCCTTTGTCTTCATATATTATAACGCAACAGTCCAAATTTTGCCGTAGGCAAAACATTAACTATTGCGTTATAATAGAATAAATCAGTTTTTATCTCTATCTGAACTGTAACCGGGAAGGACTCTTTTTTATGAAAATGTTTCCGTTCTGCCTGAAAAATCCACAGGACATAGATGCTGCCATAGCAGAGTTTCAAAAGCAGTGCCCCAAAAAGTACAGCTCTATCCTCTGCATTGTCTTCAGCTCAACTACAAAATCCGATACAGTCCTTGCCCTCTGCCGCCAAATAACTTCAGTACTCCCTGAAGTCAGAGTTGCGGGCAATACCTCGTCCGGTGAAATATTTGGCGGACATCTTGCACTTGAAACCATCATAGTGAATTTCATGGTTTTTGAGACCTCCCTCGTCACGGCACGTATCTTCGATACAGGAGAAAGCTCCGCGTCCGATGCTGCCGCCCTTTTGCGGGAACAGCTTCTTGACGAGCCTTTGCTTAAGGGAGTGGGCTTCGTAACAACCCCGTCCATTCTCAATGAAATCAATATTTTCTCGGACGTGCTCAGCGAGCTTCCCTCAGGCATAAAAATTTTCGGCTGCTCAGCAGACAGTTACATGTCCATGAAAACAAACAGAGACGAGGAAGCTGCCGTCTTTACTGATAAGGAATGGACCACAAAAGGATTTCTTCTGCTGCTTTTCAGCGGAGAAGACCTCAACATACAGGTCGGCTCCTACATCGGATGGAAGCCCCTGGGCCGTGAGGTCACCATCACCGGACTGAAAAACCGCAGTACCGTAAGGTCCTTTGACAACAAACCGGCTATTTCCCTGTATGAAAAATATCTCGGCATCGTTCCTGAAAAGGATTTTTACCGTCCTCTTATTACATTCCCCATTATTGTGCGGCGTGATGGTCATAAAATTACGCGCGTAGCGTATGCGTATGAACAGGACGGCTCCATACGCTTCAGCGGCGACTGCCGCATAGGCGAACGCGCGCATCTTGCCTACGGCGACCCACTGTCCATGCGCAAGCATCTGCATCAGCGCTTTGCTGAGGTTCACAGCTTTGCTCCGCAGGGAATCCTTATTTATTCCTGCATAGTACGGCGCCTCTACCTTAAAAAAGAAGTAAACAATGAGCTTTCGCCCTTCACAAAGATTGCGCCTACCGCTGGAGCCTATTCTTTCGGAGAAATCCGCAGATATGACGGATACACAAATGTTCATCTCATGAACAGCGCTCTGATGACAATCGCATTCCGCGAAGGAGAAAAGCCTGCGAGCATGCCTATAGATATTCCGCCCATGGAAAACACCATGAGCGAACATCTTTCGCTTATCAGCGGTCTTGCCAACTTCGTCAGAGTAACAAACAAAGAGCTGGAACAGGCAAATAAAGAACTGCGCTATCTTGCCAATACAGACAGGCTCACAAATCTTCTGAACCGTGGTGCAACCGAGACCGCCCTGAAGGAAATTCTTGAGGGCTGCCGCCGCAACCCTGAAAAAGAAACAGGCGTCCTCATGCTTGACCTTGATTATTTCAAAAAGGTCAACGATACCTTCGGGCATGAAGAAGGCGACCGCGTCCTCAGAAAAGCCTCCCGCATCATGCAGGCATCTGTCCGTCATTCAGACCCCGTAGGGCGCTGGGGCGGTGAAGAGTTTATGATTATTCTTCCTGACTGTTCCCTTGAGACTACCGTAAAAATTGCCGAGACAATCAGACGGAATATACGTACCATCATACTTCCGGACAAAAAACGCATGACAGCCAGCATAGGTGCCACAGCAGCTTCTTCCTCCGACACAATTGACAGCCTTTATACAAGACTGGACACACTCCTTTATGAAGCGAAGAAAAATGGCAGAAACAGAGTCTGCGCTGACGAATCCGAATAAAGTATCATATATAGACACAAAAGCGGCTGCCCTTTCGGACAGCCGCCTTATTTTTACGCAATCAGAATTTGAACTTGTTGAGGGAGTTCTGCAAATCCTGCGCCAAGTGTGCCAGAGAATCGCTTGCATCAGCAATTTCACTTGCGGAAGCTGACTGCTCCTCAGAAGCCGCCGAAACATTTTCCATCTCGCCGGATACCTGAGATCCCTTCTGCAGAATGAACGAGGACTTCTCCTTGATATTCGAGGTCTGGTCTGCAACCGCATGAACCTCTGACGTTATAGTTGCTGCCTGCTCGGATACACCGAGAGCCGCAGCCTGAATACGCTCGAAAGCTTCCTTCAGCTGGCTGACAGATTCAGTACCTGCTTTGACAGCGCTGCTGCCCTGCTGCATGGACTTGACGGCTTCATCAGTATCCGCCTGAATACCGCCGATAAGATTCGTGATACGCTGTGCAGCCTCCTGTGACTGCTCGGCAAGCTTTCTGACTTCCTCAGCAACTACCGAGAATCCGCGGCCGTTCTCGCCTGCACGTGCTGCCTCAATAGCCGCATTAAGTGCAAGGAGATTCGTCTGCTCCGCGATTTCAGAAATATCGCTGACAATCTGTCCGATTTCCTGAGAGCTCTTGCCAAGCTTATCTACAGTTGCCGCAGAATCAGCTACAATGCTCTCGACGCTCATAATCTGCTCGACAGCCTGCTGAATAGCCTTGCTGCCTGCCTCAGCCTCGTCCTTGGATTCATTGGCGTGCTGAGCAACCGTTTCAGCTGTAGTATTAAGACGGTCAATGGACTCAGCCGTATTGTTGATGGACTCCATTGCATCGTTTACATAGCTCTGCTGCTCGGAAGTAGCTCCTGCCGCATCGGTAACAGAATTAGCAACCATGCTGGAAGCCTGTGCTGCCTGCTGAGAGCTTGCAGTAAGCTCCTCGGAAGCCGCCGCCAGCTGCTGTGCAGACTCATTTGTCTGACGCATGAGCTTGTTCAAGGATTTGCGTACATCAGCAACCATGTCAGCCAACTGTCCGAATTCGTCCTCGCGGTTGATGGTGCGCTGTGTAATAATGAAATCGCCGTCACGGAGCTTTGCAAGAGCATGCCCCATCAACGTCAGCGGAGTTGTAATTTTCTTAGTGATAACAAGAACAACGAGAACTGCGATAACAAGCACCGCTATAAGCTCAATAACCATGAACTGAATCGTTCTTGCTGTGTTTGCATCGTTCTGTTCATTAAGACTCTTTGCTCTGTCTGCTTCCATCTGGGAAAGCTTTGCAAGCTCCTTGCCGATGGACGAAGCACGGCTTGCACCGTTCTTCGTGTAGTAAGCACCGGCTTCCTCTCCCTGTCCGGCAGCGGTAAGCTCAATTGTTCTTTTGAGTATAGGTGTCAGTTCAGCAAAATCTTTCTTGATTTTATCAAGCAGAGCAACTGTCTCTGCATTCTTGTTCGGAATCCCGTCAAGACCGTTCAGGCTTGCCTGCACAGCCTTCAAGCTTTCATCAAGACTATTGGTGAGCTTTTTAACACGCTCCGGGTCCTTCGCAGAAACGACAGTCGAAGCGGCCATAGCCTGTGCACGGCGCATATCACCGTTTGCGGCACCCACATATACCAGTGTCTGCACCGATGAAGTATACATTACCTCCATATCCGCCTGCGCTTTTTTGATGGCCATATATCCGGATCCACCTATGATTGCCATACCAAGCACAGCGACAATGGCCAAAATCACCAGCTTATAGGCAACGCGTATATTATCCAACCAATTCATCATAAAATACCCCCTCATATACTTTCATTTCCGTATTCAAATACTATACCATATGTTAATTGTATTCTACAAATCCATAAAAAATCCTTCTAATAATGATTACATTTCTACAAAAAATTTTCTTGTGAAACAAAACTTTATGTTTTGAATTACAAACATAAAGCGCTAACACCATCATTCATACATGCACGGCAAATCCACAA
>NZ_CDXDFU010000146.1:0-3937 GCF_978017985.1 Schwartzia sp. (in: firmicutes)
ACCTCAAGCAGGTGCTCCACTACTACGTCGAGCATCAGAAGGACGTCATCACACGCAGAACGAAATACGAGCTGAACAAGGCACAGGCCCGCGCTCATATTTTACAGGGCCTGACTATCGCGCTCGACCATCTCGACGCTGTTATTACAACAATCCGTGAAAGCCGCACGGCAGATATTGCACGTCAGGCTCTCATGGACGGCTTCGGTCTCACAGAGAAGCAGGCTCAGGCTATCCTCGACCTCCGTCTCCAGCGCCTCACAGGACTCGAGCGTGAGAAGATTGAGGAAGAATATCAGGAAATCTTGAAGACTATCGATTACTTGCAGGGTGTTCTCGCAGATGAGAAAAAAATCTTCGGCATCATCAAGGACGAGCTCACGAAGGTCAAGGAGCAGTACGGCGACGACCGCCGCACGCGCATCACGCTTTCCGGCGCGGATATGGATATCGAGGACCTCATTGCTGAAGAAGATGTTGTCCTCACCGTCACCCACGGCGGCTATGTAAAACGCATACCGCTCACCACCTACCGCAACCAGAAACGCGGCGGACGCGGCGTAACGGGCATGGGCACGAAGGAGACGGATTTCGTCGAGCACCTGCTCATCACGACGACGCACCATACTATCCTGTTCTTCACCAACCGCGGTCTTGTGTACCGTCTGAAGGGCTACGATATTCCGGAGGCAGCGCGTCAGGCCAAGGGCACGGCTATAGTAAATCTCCTGCCCCTTGCAAGCGGAGAAACTATCACGGCCGTCATTCCTATCCGCGAGTACAGAGAGGACCGTTTCCTCTTTATGGCTACCAAGAAGGGTATCGTCAAGAAGACGGGTCTTAAGGAATACGACACGGCGCGCAAGGGCGGTCTTATCGCTCTCACGCTGGATGAGGACGACGAGCTTATCGGTGTACGCTTCACCGACGGCGAGCGCCGCATTATCCTCGGAACCCGCGACGGTCTCGCAATCATGTTCGAGGAGGACGACGTACGCCCAATGGGCCGTCAGGCACGCGGCGTACACGGTATCCGCCTGAAGGATATGGACGAGGTCGTAGGCATGGATACTGTCAAAGAGGACAGCGAAGTCCTGACAGTCACCGAGGAGGGCTACGGCAAACGCACGGCAGCCACCGAGTACCGCGTGCAGCAGCGCGGCGGCAAGGGTGTCATCAACATGAAGGTCACGGAAAAGACCGGTGCCGTTGTAGGCCTCAAGGTCGTCAGACCGAACCAGGAGCTCATGCTGATAACACAGGAGGGCATCGTAATCCGTACGAATATCGATGAAATCTCCGTAATCAGCCGCAACACCCAGGGTGTTACGCTCATTAAAACAGAAAACGGCGACAGGGTTGCTTCCCTCGCTGTAATGGACCAGAAATCCGAATAAGAAGTAAAATTAAAGGGTTATCGCGCAAAGCACAATGCTTTTGCGATAACCCTTTTTTGTCGGTGATACGCTTGCTAAAAAGACAAAAAATGTTATAATGAAATCAGAAATGGTGCTGCCTAACGGTCAGCCCTCACGTTTCTATCGAAAGTAATACTTTACGAAAGATAACCGCTTAACTGTCCAGGTTAGGAGCGGTTATTTTTTGTTTCCATGACGATAAGCAAAACAAGTAAAAGAATTACTATCGCTTCATTCATGGGCATCACCCCCTTAAAGAGGGCAAGAACCGCCAAACAGCACCTAATACATTATACGAAACATACATTCTATTATCAAGAATTTTTCTTATTAATTTTCCCCGAACAGCACCAATCCGCCTTTTCTGCTGTAGCCCGTATTCCAAAGCATATCAAATGCCAGCCAGCGCCATGTACCGTAGGTGACGACCTTTACAAGCTCCATGCCCTGCTCAAACCAATAGCCTGTTATGAGATACCAGTGCCACACATAGTCCGCCATGGCCGGGGCGCTGTGGCGCAGGGTGAGCGTCGGTATGGGAAAGCCCCCGTCTATCTGCCTTTTTACGGCTTCTCTCGCGTCTTCGTAGGCCGCCTCTCCGTCAAAGGGCGCCATGGAGATACTGCTTTCTCCCCTCTGAGCCAAAAATTCATTGACCCCGTCCATGTAAATATCCAGCGTGTCTATGCCCGTGAACCGCGGCTTCAGATAGGGCTTCATTTCCATACCGAACTCCAGATAATCCTCACGGGTGATGTTCTTCACGTCCTTCGGATAAAGGCGCGTGCCCCTGTATATGTCAAAATAAATGCTTGAGTCGCAGGCGGTCACCGCCGCGCAGCCTCCTATTTTCATCCAGCGGTCCGTAAACCAGCCCTGCGCTCCGCCGTAACCGTTCTCTCCAACGGCAAAATACGGCAGCTCTTTTTTTATCATAAAGCATCTCCCTCTGAAAGCTCATTTCAATATCTGCTTCAACTATATTTCTTTTCATGATTTTTCGCAACAAAATCGGCAAAATATGGTAGGATAATTACATAACCTGCGTGTATCTTTAGGCAGGCCCCCGCCGCATTAAAAATAACTGCGGTACACAAAAAAGAAAAGGAGTCTTCTTGATGATACAGGCTGTAATCGACATAGGTTCAAACACCGTGCGCATGGCTCTATACGAGATAAGCAGCGGCGCGCCTGAGCTTCTTCTTAAGCGCAAGCAGATAGTCGGACTGGCTTCATACGTGAAGGACGGCGTAATGCAGGACGAAGGAATCGAAAAGGCCGTTGAGGTTCTCACGGATTTCCGCCTTTCCCTTGAACGCCTTTCCATAAAAAACATAGCGGCATTCACCACCGCCGCCCTGAGAAACGCGAAAAACAGCGCGGAGGCTGTTTCCCGCATTGAAAGGGAGTCAGGTGTTTCCATACGCGTGCTGAGCGGCGACGAGGAAGCTCTTTTTGACTTCGTTGGCGCAACGCACGACGTGGAGGAGCCTGACGGACTTCTCATCGACATAGGCGGCGGCAGCACGGAGCTTGTTTTATACGAAAATCATGAAATCAAACGGCAGGTGAGCCTCCCTATCGGCTCCCTGGCTCTCCGAACAGGAAATGTGGAGGCGACTCTCCCCACACCCGCGGAGGTTGAAAGCATGCGCCGCATTGCGCGGAAGGAGCTTTCCCTTGAGGACTGGAAGGGCATAACTGTCCCTGTAATATGCGCTATCGGCGGCACCTTTAAGGGAGCGCGCGCAGTTTACAATGCCTGCTATCCCTGCCCGGAGCCGACCTGCTCCATGGACACGGAAAAGCTATCCGGGATACTTTCACGTTTCTCCGTAGGCGAAAAGATTCCGGAGGCGGAGCTTCTGCTGCTTCTGCGCGCTGACCCCGACCGTATTCACACGCTCCTTCCGGGGCTTGTAATTGCCGAGGCCCTTTTTGAGCATTTCGGGGTAAAGCGGGCTGTCTACAGCGACTCAGGAGTGCGCGAAGGCTTTTTATACAGTGAAATAATACCAAAGCTGAAATAATCAGGAGGATTTAATATATGGGAATTGGTGATTGGATAAAAAATGCCGTGCAGCCGGACGTTCCTGAACAAGACCCGTCTGAGCTTTACAGGCTCGGACTGAAATACTTTATCGGACAAGAAATAGAGCCCGACTATGACAAGGCGCGGGAATATTTTCTCGCCGCTGCGCAGAAGGAACACGGCGGCGCGCTCTACGCTCTCGGCATGATAGCCATGCAGGAGGGCTTTTATGATGAGGCCGCGGAGCGTCTTGTTGCGGCAACGCAGACGGACATTGAGCCCCAGGCGGCTGCATGGATGGACCTTGGACGTCTTTTCCTCTATGAAAAGCACGAGCCATTAAAGGCTGCGGAGTTTTATAAAAAGGCCGTGGAGGACGGCTTCGGTGAAGGCGCTCTCATGCTTGGGCGCATTTATTCCGAGGCATATCTCGGCGGTCCGCAGACGGATTAAGAAACGGCTCTTTCGTGGTTCAATACCGCCGTTG
>NZ_CDXDFU010000147.1:0-1774 GCF_978017985.1 Schwartzia sp. (in: firmicutes)
GGGAACGGCCCGCAAGGGACTTGCTTCTATAGCGACAGAGGGCGACAATGTGGCAGCGTGGTTCTTGACGGTGTGGATATCACAAATGCAAGCCGCCCCGAGCTTATGCGTATCCGCCGTGATAAAATCGGCATGGTGTTCCAGCAGTTTCATCTGATTCCCTATCTTACGGCGGTAGAAAATGTCATGGTTGCACAGTATTATCACAGCATGCCGGACAGGGAGGAAGCCATAGCGGCGCTCGCGCGTGTGGGTGTCGCGGAGCGCGCGGACCATCTGCCAAGCCAGCTTTCGGGCGGAGAGCAGCAGCGCGTCTGTATAGCAAGAGCGCTTATCAATTATCCCGTATTGATTCTCGCTGATGAGCCTACAGGCAATCTTGACGAAGCCAATCAGAATCTCGTGATGCAGATTTTCCGTGAGCTGCATGACGAGGGACATACAATTCTCACGGTTACCCATTCGCCCGAGGTCGGCGCGGCGGCGGAGCGCTGCGTCGTAATAGAGCATGGGCACATGAAGGCACAGTAATTTATGGGGGCGGTAGTATGAAGAAACTATTGGCGGCTGCTGCCGCTGCTATGACAATAGCCGCATTGCTCTCGGGCTGCGGCGGAGATACGGCTCCGGCAAAACAGAAGCAGGCGGTGAATGCGGCTGATGACCTTTCCACAGCAAAGGACGGCACTTATTCGGCGGTGAGCCGCAAGGACGAAATGGGAAGCGGACGTATTACAATCGTCATCAAAGACCATAAAATCAAAGCGGCTCAGTTTGACGGGCTGAAGCCTGACGGCGTTGTAAAGGACAAAACCTATGGAATGAGCGACGGTGAGATAAAAAACGAAAGCAAGTATAAACAGGCGCAGCTGGCGGTAAAGGCGCACAAGGACTTCGGAGATCAGCTGGTGGAGAGACAGAAGCTGTCCGAGGTTGATGCCATAGCAGGAGCAACGGTATCCTATAACCAGTTTGTTGAGGCTGCGCAAAACGCAATTGAAAAAGCCAAAAATTAAAATCGCTCCTCCTTATGTCGGCATCGGTGTTTTTTCTCCACCGGTGCCGCTTTTCTTTTGAGCGGACATATACGGGGCTTTGCAGCTTGCATCGCAACGGAGAATGGGACGGTCATGGGGGGAGTTTTCTTTCTGCAAATGGGGAAGTACATATTCAATTTTTGCACAGAATTTATTTCAGATGTGGTAAAATAAAAAGAGTGTTTTGTGTTTTTATTGATCAGTTTGAAAGGGTTCAGAAGCATGATTCATGTCGATTCAGCGGACGAAAGAAAAATAGTAGGCTCAGGCACGTGGTACGCGAAGCTTGATAAGGACGGCAATACCACGGAAATCCATTTTTCCGATGCCATACGCCGTATGCTTGGTTATAAGACACATGAGGAATTTCCCGATACGGGAGAGGGCTATGTCGCTCATATTCATCCTGATGACAGGGAAATGGTTATTCTCGCGGCAGAGGAAGTGTCCAAAGGAATATCGGACGGGTTCGACGTCGAATACCGTCTGCTGATGAAATCGGGCGGATATCTTCCTATCAATGCCACGGGGGATATTCTCAATATTCCCGACGGAAAGCTTCTGCACGGCGCGGTAATTGATTTGTCCGACCGTTTTCAGAACCGCAAGGAGCATAAATTTGAAGAGGTGCTGCAGCTGAAGCAGCGCCTTATTGACGCGCTTTCAACCCAGTACGACGTGCTTCTTTATATCAACCCTGTTGAACACAGAATTTCCCTGATTGAAAATAATGTCAC
>NZ_CDXDFU010000148.1:0-9364 GCF_978017985.1 Schwartzia sp. (in: firmicutes)
ATGTTATCCCTTTTGATTAAGTCTGTTTTGCCAAACATTTCCTATCGCTATATGTTCTTGACGGGGCTTTGCCCCTTCAAACTTCCCCACAGGGGTCTTACCCCTTGACCCTGCCTAAAACGCCCTGCGGGCTTATTCAGCTTCAGCCGCGCGGGAACTGCTGAGATATGTTTCAAAATATATCCGACCGCGTCGAACTGTATCGGCTATCCCGCTGTAAAGCCAAGGCTATCATAAAACTTGAAAGAACAGCTCTGCCAGGCTAAAACGGATTCCCCGACGCGGGAGGCACTTTCTTTTGCTCTGAAATATCGCTCGTCGCGGGTGAAATGCCGGAGGAGTGTCCAGCGGGGAAACTTCCCTCACTTAATCAATTTTCCTTTTGTCACAATCCCCTCACCGAACCGCGCTTTCAGTGAATCTATAGCGTCATAAAGCTTTTCTTTTTTCTGTGTATCCGCACCGTCAAAAAGTGATATTTCCGCTGAATCGCCGAAGCCGCTGCCGCTGATTCCCAAAAGGCGTACGCCCAAATCCTTCGGCATTGCCACCAGCGCGCAAAGCTCCTTTGCTGTGGCGTAGATATCCTCATCATAAGCGGTAGGCTGCGGCAGGGTTTTCCTTCTTGTATAGGTAGAAAAATCTCCGAACCTTATTTTTATCTGTATGGTATGCGCCATGGTGCCTGCGCAGCGAAGGCGCCAGCCTACCTGCCCTGCAAGGTACAGAAGCGCGGTGTTTATATCCTCCTGGCTGTATAAATCCTCGGGAAATGTCACCTCGCGCCCTATGGATTTCGCCTCGTGCTCCGGCTCTACGGGGCGGTCGTCAATTCCGCGGGACAGGTCGTAAAGGTGCTTCGCCGAGTGCTCTCCGAGGATTTTTTCCAGTTTCCTGATATCCGTCTTTGCAAGCTGGCCTATTGTTTCGATTCCCATGATTGCCAGCTTTTCGTTCATTCTGCGCCCAACTCCCCATATTCTTCTTACGGGCAGCGGCGAAAGCACGCGCTGAATATCTTCCTTTTCAATGACTACAAGACCGTCGGGCTTTTCCAGGTCTGATGCCAGCTTCGCGAGAAATTTGTTCGGCGCGATACCAACGGAGGCAACAAGCCCCGTCGCCTCAAAAATCTCCTTTTTGAGCCGCATGCCGTATTCCCTGCGGCTCTCCATGAGCCCTTCCATTCCCGTGATGTCAAGAAAGCCTTCATCTATGGAAAGAGGCTCTATGACAGGGGAAAATCTCGAAAGCACCTCAAAAATCTGCCGTGAAACCTCCGAATATGTCTCGTAGCTTCCCGACACGAATATACCGTTTTTGCAGAGGCGCCTTGCAGTTGCCATGGGCATGGCAGAACGCACGCCGAATTTTCTCGCCTCGTAGGAGGCCGTGGATACTACTCCGCGCGGGCCCAGTCCTCCGACAATGACAGGCTTTCCTCTGTATTCCTCATGGTCCCGCTGCTCTACAGAGGCAAAAAAAGCGTCCATATCCACATGCATTATCCAGCGGTCCATGATATCTTCTCCTTTCCTTATCTGAACAGCTCCAAAATCTCATCTTCGCTGAGCTTGGACAGAAAGCTCTCACCCGGCTGTATCATGCGGTCTATGAGGGCTTTTTTCTTTTCCTGCAGCGCAAATATTTTTTCTTCAATGGTTCCCCGTGTCACCAGCCGTATGACCTGCACGTTTTTCTCCTGACCTATGCGGTACGCACGGTCTGTGGCCTGGTCCTCGACGGCAGGATTCCACCACGGGTCGTAGTGTATTACCATGTCCGCGCCCGTAAGGTTCAGCCCTGTGCCGCCCGCCTTCAGGGATATGAGAAACACGGGCACGTTCCCAGTGTTGAAATCCTTTACAAGCGAAACGCGGGTAAGCGCCGGCGTGCTGCCGTCAAGGGAGTAATATTTCAGTCCTATGAAGGAAAGGCGCTGTGCAATCCTTGCAAGCATGGTGGTGAACTGGGAGAAAATAAGCACGCGGTGACCGCCGGATACCGCCTCCTGCAGAATCTCCTCCAGAAGGTCCAGCTTGCCCGAGCCGCCGTCGTAGTTCTCAAGGAACAGCGACGGATCGCAGGCAATCTGGCGAAGTCTTGTGAGAAGCGCCAGTATTTTTATGTGGCTGGCGTCAAAGCCGTGAGCCTTCAGCTCTTTTCTGAAATCCTTCTGTGCCTGCGCGAAATACGCGTCGTAAACCTTTGTCTGCTTCGTCGTCATTTCGCACACCATGCGGCTTTCCACCTTGTCGGGAAGCTCCGTGAGCACGTCCTTTTTCAAACGGCGCAGCACAAAGGGCGCTATGTGCCGGCGAAGCTCTGCCGATGCCTGCGGGTCCTGCGCGCGGACAATAGGAATTTCAAAATGTGAGTGAAATCTTTTGTGTGTTCCGAGATACCCGGGCATGAGAAAGTCAAAGATAGACCAAAGCTCTGTCAGAGTGTTCTCTATAGGCGTTCCCGTTAGCGCAAAGCACCTTTCCGCCCGTATACGCTTCACGGCCTTGGCGTTCTGCGTTGTAGGATTTTTTATGTGCTGGGCCTCGTCCAGAAAACAGTATCTGAACTTCATTTTCTCGTAAAGCTCTATATCACGCTTCAGCATGTTGTATGTGGTGATTATCAGGTCGCAGTCCGCGGAGGCGAGCTTTTCCCCGCGCTCCTTTTTCGTTCCGTCTATAGCTGCGGCTTTAATCCCCGGCGTAAACCGCGCCGCTTCATCAAGCCAGTTGTACATAAGTGAAGTAGGCGTGACAACCAGTGAAGGCTCCCTGCCTTCTTCTTTTTTGGAAAGAAGGAATGCCAGCACCTGAAGTGTCTTTCCCAGTCCCATATCGTCCGCCAGAATACCGCCAAGTCCGTGTGCCGCAAGCCCCGACAGCCACGAAAAGCCCGTGACCTGATAGTCGCGCATGACCCCCGAAAGCTCCTCCGGCACTGTAATATCCGATTCCTCAGGGCTTCTGATATCCCGTACAAGGTGCTTGAAGCTCCTGTCACGCTCAAGACGGAGAGTACTGTCCTCCCGGGCCAGGGAGTCAAGATACATGGCCTTTGCAAGGGGGATTTCCGCCTTTTTGCCGTCAGCTCCGCTTATGCCTGCGTTTTCCACGAACTCTGCCAACGCGGAAAGCTGCTGGTCCCCGAGAGATACAAAGCTCCCGTCCCTCAGACGGTGATATCTCCGTTTCAGCCTGTAGGACTGCAAAATCCCGATAAGCTCGTCAAAATCGAAATCGCGGTTCTGAAAGGACACCTCAAGAAGATTTTCATCATTGACGCTGACGCCCAGAGTTACCTTCGGCATTTTTGAGACAGGCTTTCTTTTGAAAACCTCCGTATAGTACACGTCCACCAGCTTCGAAAGCTCGGGAAGACCTTCCTCCAGAAATTCGTAAAAGGGCTCTTCATCGGGCTGCACCAGCCTGTCGCCCTCCTGCTCAAATGAAAAGGCGTCAAAAATGCTCCTTATTTTCCGCTCCGTCTCCGTATCCCGTATTAGATGACGTCCGTCCGAAAGGGCAGGCGGCTCCTGTGTTACAGGGTTAAAGGACGCGTCCCCGTAGTGGAAAAGCAGCCTTGCGGATACGCCCTCCCTGAAATAATCCAGATAGACCTCCGCAGCCAGCGGCATCATTTCGTACCGTGCAGAAAAAACTCCGTCCACCTCTACGTGGGCCGCCTTTTCCAGCTTCGGAAGCACCTCAGCGAAAAAGCCTGCCATGTGCTCGTCGTTCAGCCGCAGGGTTCGGGAGTTCAAAAAAGCCTGCTCTATAGCCTTCAGCCTTTCGGCAAAATCCTTTTCAGGCCTGTAAATCGTATTTCCTATGAGCACGTTTTCTCCCGTGGCATCAAGGAGAACCATGTCATCAGGCTCCAAAAGGGAAATCCTCGCGCCGCCCTCGGCCTCGTCCACACGGATTCGCACCTCGGGAGCCGTGTCCTCTATGTGTACCGTCTGCTCCTTTTTGCCGTTGAGCACGGCGGAAAAAGACGTGTCCCGCATAATCTCAAGGAATTCACGAAGAAGTCTCGGCGTGAGCTTGCACCGCTTCTGTTCGAACATGGTGCTTACGTTGTTATACGAGGAACGGAAATAGGAGCTGTAGACCTCCGTGCTTGCCACGTCCTGATACGCACGTCGCAGAAAATGCCAAAGCTTTTCCGAAAGCCCCGGGGCAAAGCGCAGCTTTGCAGGCTCCAAAGTGAGCTGCTTTCCCATTTCAACAGGCAGACCGCTGTCGTAGGTTCGCATGAATTCGGGAATATTTCGGAGGACATAAAGCCTTTCCCTTCCTATTTTGAACTCCAGCCAGTTCGTTACGTTTCCGTACTCGCGGAAAACAAAAAGCTTCGGCTCAATCCTGAGAGGTTCATCGTCTTTTCTGATGGGAGAGACATCTTTTCCCTCTCCGAAAATGGAAAAAAGCCTGAGCCCCGTTTCCTTTTTCATGACTCGGGTGCTCCGGCCTGCGGCTTCCCGCCGCTGTAATTCCTGTACTTTTTTCAGAAACGCCACTACGTGCTTGCAGGCGTCATTATACTGCTCAGCAGCGGGACAGGTGCAGGACCACTCTTCCACCTGCTCCCCGCGTATGACCGCCCTCACGGAATATATGTCCAGATTTCCGCGCACGCGGCCCCTGTATATAGTTTCGCTGCCGTCCGGCTCAACTTCGATCTTTTCTACGGCACCGTTCCGGTAATAGCGAAGTCCGCGCTCATAAAACGCTTCATTCGTTATAGACCGGATTTCTATATCCTTCAGCAATGAAATTCTCTCCTCAGCTTTCTTTCGCAAGCATGGCGTTCATGCGTGCGGCATTTTCCTTTGCGGAAAGATTTCCGTCAAAGAGACGCACCGCAGCCACCTGCTCCTCGCGGTTTCCTGCCGTGACTATTTCCACGCGGTTTCCGAGTATGCGTTTCACCTCATGCAGCTCGAGATTCAGCCGTGTGCCGTCGGACACCATGACATAGGACTCCGCCAGGTCGCTGTGCGCCGCGTTCACAAGCGCGCCCACCGAAGGCGTGTCGTCCTCGCCGCCCAGGGCAATGAGATTCGCTCCGAGACTCTGCAGGCGCTCCGCGTGTTTTTCGTCGTACGCCACCGCCAAAAGAGCCACAGGCATCAACGAATGGTTTGCCCGTATCATGGCATGAGGCTCCGCCATATTGTTCACAAAAATAGATTCAAGGCGCCCGAAGCCCACGCACTGCTCAAGGACAATGCCGGGGTGCGCCGTGTGAAGATGAACCGTGAATTTTCCCTTGTGCCGCTCCACAAGTATAAAGCTGGCTGTCGACTGCAGATATTCCTCAAGGCGCTCAGCGTCGCCCTTGGAATTTCCGATTTCAAAGGTCAGGCAGTACGGGTGAACCTCGTCCTTGCGCGGGTCGGGAATCCCCAGCTTCTGGTCGCCCGTTCCCACAGAAAAGTTAAGCATCGGGGACACAAAATTTCCGTTCAGGCCCTTCTGGCAGCCGCGAAGGAAATCCACCATGATGCGCTCGCCCACAACAAGAGGCTTGCCGTCCTTGCGCTCTCCTGCCTCTATGGCTGCGGTAAGGATTTCAGATATGGGGAGATTAGCTCGGACCGCCTTGTACGCGCCCTTTGCCACGGCGCGGGCCGTGGAGATAATAGGCCTGTCCACATCCTCGGGGAGCACTCTCTGAGCATAGAGAATGCCGTACTGGAACGCCTTTCCGAACTCGGAGGAGGTGGCGTCTATTTTGCCGAGAAGCCCCTTTTCCATTCCGCGGAAAAGCTGCGAAAGCACCACGCCCGACGAACCGCGGGCGCCGAGAGCAGCCGCCGAGGCTACCCTGCGTGCAAGCCCGCCAATGGTATCGTCCTGCGTATCTGCCAAAGGAAGCACTGCCGCGCCCATGGTACGGAGGATATTCGTACCCGGCGGAGTGACCAGCTTTGGATTGTCCTTTTTAGCCTGTTCATTTATGGATTCATATTCAAGGAGAAACTCACTGTACGCGCCCGTTACCATGCGCTTGAAGTCGCTTCCCGTAATAACTTCCCGGTTGGTTAAATTCCTCAATGCCATTCCGATGCCCCCGAACATAATATAGCGCGGACAGTACCGCGCCTTGAAAAATTTTGAAATAATTGCGCATAAAAAAAGGTATTCTTATACTTATTCGCGAATATATACTAGAATACCTTTTTATTTTGAATTTATTTTGAATAATATCTCAAATTTTTTCAGAGGAGCTATTTTTATGCCAACAGAGAAAAAATCCACCGCGAAAAAGACTGCTGCAGGCACGGCCGCAAAGACCTCAGCCCGCACGGCAAAAAAATCCGCTTCCGAGAAAACGGAAGAGACGGTAATAACATCAGTTCCCGAGACCGCGGAAGTAAAAGAAAAGCCCGCAAAGAAAACGACGAAAAGAAAAACCGCGGCAAAACGCAAATCCACAAAAAAGAAAACCGCCGAAGCAGAGAAAAAGCCCCGCAGGGAGCGCATCTTTGCACTTGATATAGGTACACGCAGCGTAATCGGTATCGTAGCCGAGCAGAAGGCCGACGGCACGCTGAACATCATCGCCACGGAGCGCGAGGAGCACAAGACGCGCGCCATGCTTGACGGACAGATTCATGATGTGCCGCAGGTAGCTGCCGTCATAAAAAATGTCAAAAGAAAGCTGGAAAAATCCGTAGGCGCACTTCACAACGTAGCAGTGGCGGCAGCAGGACGCGCACTCTACACCACCACCGCCGAGGCGGAAATGGAGGTCAACGGCATCATCACTGCCGAGCAGGAGCGCCGGCTTGATTTCGCGGGCGTACAGGCCGCACAGAGCAAGCTCGCCACCGGTGGAACGGTAGACGACCCCACGCGCTATTACTGTGTAGGCTACAGCACAATCCGCTATACTCTCGACGATTCGCAGCTTAAAACACTGGTAGGACAGCGCGGCAAAATCGCACGCTCCTCCGTAATCGCAACCTTCCTGCCGCGGCAGGTCATTGACTCCATGGACTCCGCGCTGCAGTCCGTAAAGCTCGACATGAGCGCCATCACCCTTGAGCCGATTGCGGCTATCAACGTACTCATTCCGCCAACCATGCGCCATCTGAACCTGGTTCTCGTGGATATCGGCGCAGGCACCTCGGACGTTGCCATCACGAAAAACGGCTCCGTCATTGCCTACGGCATGGTTCCACAGGCAGGCGACGAAATAACAGAAGCCATCTCACAGCGTTTCCTGCTGGACTTCAACGTAGCAGAGCACATCAAACGCGAAGCGGCTGACGGACATGAGGTAGAGTTTGACGACATTCTCGGCATGCACTACAAGCTCAAGCCGAAGGATATAATCGAGCCGATTCTTCCGAGCATCGAAAAGCTGGCAGAAGCTATCGCGAAGCAGATAGTAGAGCTGAACGGCAACGAGCCGCAGGCAGTTCTTCTTGTGGGCGGCGGCGCACTCACACCGCGTCTGGCGGATATCCTCGCAGATGTACTCAGTCTGCCGAAGGGCCGCGTCGCGGTGCGTCACCCGGACAAAATCGACGGTATCGAAGAGCTCCCCGACGAGCTGAAGCTTCCTGACGCCGTCACACCGCTGGGTATTTTGAAAATCGCGTCCCTTAACACCCTTCACTTTCTCACAGTATCCGTCAATGATGTGGAGTACCGTCTGTTCAACTTTCGCGATCTCACCGTCTCGGACGCGCTCCTGAACGCCGGCATACAGCTCAAAAAATTCAACGGCAAGCCGGGCCTCGGCATCATGGTCACAGTGGAGGGCCAGTCGAAATTCTTCCCGGGCACCATGGGAACTCTCGCAAAGCTAACCCTGAACGGCGAAGAAGCCTCCCTCGACACGCCTATCGCCGAAGGCAGCCGTATTGCAATCGAACCCGGCCAGGACGGCGTAATGCCGCACATCACCCTTTCCGACGTGCTGGATACGCCTCCGTCATTTGTAGTGTATATCAACGGAGAAGAAACGGTTCTCACGCCGCAGATTCTTCTCAATCAGGCGCCAAGCACCCTTGACCAGCCGCTCAAGGACGGCGACGTCATCACGGCGAAAAAGCTCCGCACCATAGGCGAGACTCTTGCCGCTGCAGGCTTTCCCCCGACAGGACGCAAGGTTCCCTATACTCTCAACGGAAACGCATCCCAGTACACGGCTGTACCTGAAATACGAGTAGATGACGAGCCTGTAACCATCTCCACGGAGGTTCACGAGGGCGATCGTATCGACTACGACATGCCTGCAGAGCCGAAGCTGGGGGACGTGCTGAACATTTCCGAGCTGGAAGCAAGCCTGCTCATTGATTTTAACGGCGAAGAAAAGCATATTCCCTCCGCCGTGGTAAGCCTTGAGGTTAACGGACGCCCCGCAACCACGAATACCATTCTCACGGAGGGCTCTGCCGTGCGCTATACAAAAAGTGAGCGCCGCGCAACCAACGTAGCCGACGCAATGGCAGCGGTGGGCTTCGTACCGCCCCCGGCAACCAGCCGCGTTACCGTGGAAATACTGGTAAACAAAAAACCTGCGCAGTTCACCGACCCCATAAAGAACGGTGACAGCCTGGATATAAACGTAAAACCCATAGGAGGAGCAAAAACCGCCCTTCCTCAGCCCTCAGACGAGCCAAAGCTGAAGGAAAGCCTTTTGGGGGACTACCTCTCCAAGCTCAAGGGAGATAAAGAGCCGGCTCCTGTGAAGAATGAGGAAAAGACTGACCCGTGGAAGAAATTCCATTCCTGAGAGCAGCAGGGTTAAACTGTTCATAAACAACAGCCGACGATTCGTTTGAATCGTCGGCTCTTTTTATGTTTGCTGTTCCTGCTATTAAAATTTAAGATTTTTCAGTTTTGAGCGCGGCGATTGTTTTTAATTTTTATCACGGTTTTCCATCATTTAGTTTTGACGGGGCGTCACCCCTTCAAACTTCCCCACAGGGTCCTTGCCCCAAGCCAACATGCCACTGGCATGTTGACACCCCGCTTAACGCCCTTCGGGCTTATTCAGCTTCAGCCGCGTGGGAACTGCTGAAGTATATTTCAAAATTTATCCGACCGCGTCGAACTGTATCGGCTATCCCAACGCAAAGCCGAGTCTATCATAAAAATTAAAAGAATAGCTCTGCCAGGCTAAAACGGAGTCCCCGACGCGGGAGGCACTTTCTTTCGTTCTAGAAATATCGCTCGTCGCGGGTGAAATGCTGGAGGGGTGTCCAGCGGGGAAACTTCCCCGCGGTGGGGCAGCGCGACGGGGCTAGCCCCGTCGCAATGGATGTATGATGGTAGTGTGCAGTTGAAACGATAACTTTTTTGATAGGACTGTTTTGCAATATTTTTCCTGAAGCTTTATG
>NZ_CDXDFU010000149.1:0-10685 GCF_978017985.1 Schwartzia sp. (in: firmicutes)
GATGGGGGAAAATCGCATAGTTTTGGAAAACCATACCCATGTTGCGCTTGTTGACAGGAATATCATTGATAACATTGCCGTCAACCGCGATAGTACCGCCCTCAATGGAGTTAAATCCGATAATCATACGCAGAAGCGTTGTTTTGCCGCAGCCCGACGGGCCGAGCAGTGTGAAAAACTCTCCCGGTTTTATTGACAGGGACAACCCTTTAATAACCGTATTATCCTGATATTTTTTTACTACATCAGAAATTTCGATGGAAACACTCATTTCTTTTTCCTTACTCCTTCTCAATAAAAAACGCCGACACATAAAGTATCTCCCATGTGCCGGCGCTCTCGTTTTCTAACTTACATGGATTTTTCAAGGTGCTCAGTGAACATCTTGGTAAACTTGTCTTTGTTCTCCGATACCCATTTCTCATCGAATTTCGGAGCAATCTTGATTTTGTCAGCAGGTGTCATGTAATCTGCGAGCTTAGCACCCTGACGAAGCGGGCGCACCGTCAGCGTTGTGCCTACGAGGTTCTGAATCTTTTCAGACAGCATATAGTCGATGAATTTCTTTGCGTTCTCAGGATGTTTGCAGTTCTTGATAATCTGAACGCTCTGCGGAGCATAAAGGGCGCCTTCCTTCGGGAAAACAACCTTTACGTGTGCGCCGCTCTTCACGAGAGAAGCCGCAGGATCCTCCCATGTAAGACCTACAGCATACTCACCGCCTGCTACGCCTTTATAAACCTGACTGGAGCTGTTGGACATCTTGCCCTGAAGCTGAGCGAGGAATTTATCCACATAGTTCCATGCGCCTTCGCTGAACGGCTCACCGTTGCCCATATCATAGAGCATAACGACGAGGGACTGGAATGCCGAGGAAGAATTGACCGGGTCTCCGAAAGCAATCTTGCCCTTAAGAGCAGGATTCAAAAGATCAGCAAAGCCCTCAATCTTCATGTCCTTCGTCATGTCCGTATTAACAATCATGACTGTCGGGTCAGAGAATGCCGGTGTGAAGAATTTCGTCGTGTTGCGGAATTCCGGCATCATGTTTTTGTCCTCAGGAGATACATATTCCTGGAAAAGATCCTTCTTGGATGCGAGCATAGCCTCGCTGCCTGCCCAGAGAATATCTCCGAGAGGATTAGCCTTCTCCGACGCGACGCGCTTAACGACCTCGCCCGTGCCGGCAACGACTACATTTACTTTAATTCCCGTGTCTTTTTCAAAGTTCTGGATAACTGCATTGTTCAGGCTCTCACTGCGTGCCGTGTAGACCGTGAGTTCCTTGTCTCCGCCCTTCGGCGCGTCTGCTTTTTTGTCTCCGCCTCCACAGCCGCTCAAGAGCATTGCCAGAGCACAAAGAAGTGTCCCCAGCAAGAGGAATGTTTTTTTCATTTTTCCGTCGCCTCCGTTTTATTGATTGCCTTTCCGAAACAAACTTATAACCAAAGTATAATACAAAAGAAATTATTTTTCCACAAAACATTATTTTTTTACGTTTCGTCCGTCAGCTGATAACCCAGCGTGTGTGGCTGCCTTCTTCATCCTTTGTAACGATAAGCTGGTCTTCAATACTCTGCTTCAGCTCGGACACATGGGAGATAACTCCGATAAGCCTGTCGCTGCCTGCCATGCGCTGCAGAATGCGCACTGCCTGCCCGCATTTTGCTCCATCAAGGGACCCGAATCCTTCGTCGATGAACATGACATCGAGACGGATTGACGCTGTCTCGGCCTGAATCTGGTCCGCCATACCAAGAGCAAGTGAAAGTGCCGCCATGAATGACTCACCTCCGGAAAGAGAATCCACCCTACGTTCATTATTATTCACGAAGGAGTGCACCAAGAGATCAAGCCCCTGATTCTTTCCGGCTCCTGCATCCTCAATATTCATCATGCGCAGCTCGAACTGTCCTCCTGACATCGTATAAAATCGCTGATTCGCGGCGTGAAGGATATTTTCCAGGTAATATCTCTGCACGAATGTTTCAATATCCATACGGGCGCCGGTAACATTGCCGGAAAGGCGGCTGTAAAGGCCGTCTATGACCCCGTAACTGTGCATGCGCTCTTTTCTCTCGGCAAGCCCATTCAAAAGATTTTTATACGCGGCTTCATTGGTTTTTACACGTCCCGAAAGCTCTTCATAACGTGTCTGTGCTTCCTTCGCTACGGTATCGGAAGCATCCGCTGCAGCTTTCAGCGCGTCTATATCAGGCTTTTCCTGTCCTTTGACTGCTTTGTCTGCGGACGCTTCAACTGCCTTTGCGCTTATTATCTCCTGCCTGAACTGCTGAACCTCATCCCGAAGTGCAGCTGACTCATCTTTTTCATGCTCGCGGGTAAGCTCCTGCCATTCAAGCTCGGAAAAATCTTTTGACCGGTAAACAGATTCGTATTCATCAAGGCGTTTTTGTAATTCCTCTTTCTTTTTTGGTATCTCCTTTTTACAGCTTTCAATCAACGCTTTCGATTCATTCATTGCTTTTGCCGATTTTTCGGCTTCATCATGCGCCATTTCAAGCTTTTTGTCCTTATCTGCTTTTTCATTCTGAGCCTTTTTGAGGGCCTCCCTGGCCTCAGCTTCCGTTTCGTACTCGTTCTTTCTTTTCTTCAGAGTTTCAAGAGCCGCTGCAGCAGAATCAAAGTCTGTCTTTGCTTGGCTCTCATTTTGTAAGCTCTGTTCCTCTGCCTTTTTCAGAGACTCACGTTTTTCGTCCGTTTTCTGCAGTTCGTTTTGAAGCTCATTATACCGCTTTATTTTTTTCTTCAGCGATTTTTCCTTCTCGCCGAGTTCATCACTTGCTTCTGCAATCATTCTCTCGGCAAGCGGAAGACGAAGCTCATCAGGAACCTCAATAACCTTTTGCATTGCGCTTCTCAATGCACTGAGCAGCCCCCTCAGCTCTTCTTTTTTTGCTTCAAGTGCCGCATTTTTTTCGCCTGCAGCTTTCGATGAAGCTTCCTGTGCTTTTGCGCAGCGTTCCGCTTCTGTCTTTGCCTGCTCCACCATCTCCCGGGTCAGGTGCTCCTGTCCTTCGGGAAGTCTGCATGGTGCAGGGTGCTCTACGGAGCCGCACACAGGGCAGGGCTCACCCTCATGAAGCTGTTCCCGTGCAAGGAAGCCCGCCTGCGCGTCGAGAAACGCTTTCTGAACGGAAACGAATTCTCCGTTTGCGGTTTCATAGTTTTTTCTGGCTGTCGCGTACGTTTCCGAGGCGGTTTTATAATCAGCGATGTATTTATGGTATTCATCATTCGCTGTTTTTGCAGAGTTCAGGTGTACCTCCGCCTCCCTTATGGAAGCGATTTTATTTTCCACGTCCTTGAATTCTGCTCCTGCATTCTGCAAAGAGTCTGCTTCTTTGCGCTTGTCATTGATATCCGTGTCGAAGCTTTCCAGTGCTTTTTTTGCCGTTTCCTTTTCCGAAGCCGCCTTTTCCCATGCGCTCCTTGCAGTGTTGACTGTTTTTTCAGCACCCTTGAGTTCGTCAAAGAGCTTAAGCGCAGCATCAGCCTTTACCTTTATTGCCGCCAGTCCGCCCTCTGCTGCCTGCTGCGCGGTCTTTGCCGCAGCCTCGGTTTTCGCAGCACTCTCTGCCTTTTCTGTAAGCCCCGGCAAAAGCTTTTCCTGCGCGGAACGTTTTTCCTCTGAACTGCGCAGGTCCTTATCAGCGTCCTCAAAACGTCTGTAAACCGCTAAAATATCGTATGCCGCGGCTATACGGTTTGAAAGCAGCTCCTTTTTCTCCATCTCAGCCGCAAGCTTTTCTTTGTCCGCTATTGTCTTTTGAGCATTTTCCAGCTGATTGAATGACTCCAAAAGTGCTTCCGCTGTCGCAAGTGCCGCCTTTTTTTCGTCACGGACACGTGCAGCTTCCTTACGCTCGTTTTCCAGTTTTGAAAGTGCCACCCGATCCTTTTGACAGAAAGCTTCGAGCCCCTCCATAAGGGCTTCAAGCTCTGAAACCGCAGGCTTTTTCGCAGTTTTTATAGAATCACAATGCTTAGAGAGCTCCTGTTCCTCCGTAAACTGCAGGATTCCCACCTGTGCCTTTACATCAGCCCAAAGCTTATCTATTTCCGACTGCTCTTTTCTGCGCCGTTCCTGAAGCTCGTCCACGATTTTCTGATATATTTCCGTATTGAAAAGCCGGCGGAATATTTCCTTTTTCTCATTTGATTTCGCAACCAACAGGCGACGGAATTCTCCCTGGGCTATCATACCGACCTGCATGAACTGCTGCTTTGTGAGTCCGATAAGTTCTATCAGCTTTTCATCTGTTGTTTTTGTATCGTATTCCGTTCCGTCCGGCATTGTCAGAGATACGGACCCGGACTCTTCCTTTTTGCCGTTACCCCGCTTCAGCGGGCGGATATGGCGCGGTACACGCTTTACAATATAAGTCTTTCGTTCTCCACCGTCTTCCTCTGTGAAAACAAGCTCAACAAAAGGCGTAACATCAATCCCGACGAACTGACTCTGAAGTGCCTCTCCTTCTTTTCTGTTATCGTCGGCGCTCACTGCTCCGTAGAGGGCAAAAACCATGGCATCAAAAATAGTCGTTTTCCCCGCGCCCGTGTCTCCCGTAATCAGGAAAAGATTCTGATTCGGTTTCGTGAAATCAATGACCGTCTTTTCGCCGTACGACCCAAAGGCCTGCATTGTAAGTTTTTCCGGTCTCATATCACTTCACCCCCCGAACCGCATTTATGACATCACGCAAAACATCCTTCTCTTCGCCGTCAAGGTCGGACAAAAAACCGGTACACAGGTCAAAAGCATCAAGATGCTTTACTCCCGTCAGCTCCGCGTGATAATCAGCCATACGCACATTCTCGCGACGTATCTCCAAAAGATTCGGGAACGCCTGATGCAGACGGTCCTGTATGTCCATGGAATCCTGCTCATTTTTGTCAGTAAGCACAGCCGTAATATAATCACCTGAGGGCTGAGCAATAAGCTCTTCCAGTGTCCCTTTAAGCACACGGACCTCTCTCAGCGGCTTCAGAGGCAGCACCTCAGTGGATACCTCTCCCTTTGCTCCCATAGTTACTTCAATGATTCCCTTCGTCTGTCCTGCTTCGCTGACAGAGCATGCGAGCGGAGTACCGCAGTAGCGCAAGGTCTCCGAGCCAACCTTCATTGGCTTATGAATATGCCCTAGAGCAGCATAGTCAAAGGGTGCCAGAACCTCAGCGCTGACCGCGTCCACGTTTCCCACCGTCGGGATTTCCGATTCCATCCGTTCAACGCTTTCCGCCTTTGTACCCGTCGGCAGAAAAAACTGATGGCTCACTATGACATTGCGTTCTTCCGTATCAATATTTTCCCCTGCTATGAGACGGCGGATTGATTCCTCGTAGGTAAGACTGCTCTCGTCCTCCGCTGCGACGATGCCGCGTACCATAGACGGTTTCACGAAGGGCAGCAGATAGAAATTAACTGCGCCGTTTTCATCATGCAGAACGACCTTTTCTATATGCTCTCCCTTGCGGCGAGGGGGAAGTCCAATCATGTGAATGTGCTGACGGCTTAAAATTCCACGGAACACATTTACCCTGGAACCGCTGTCATGGTTTCCGCTTATCATCATTATTTCCGCATTCGGCGCAGCTTCAGTGAGCATATTCACGAAATCATCAAAAAGCTCAACAGCCTCCGCCGACGGAATTCCTTTGTCGTATATATCTCCCGCTATAACGATGGCATCAGGCTGTCTGCTCTTTACAAAAGATACGATTTCTTTGAAAACATGCCGCTGGTCCTCACCCAGGTCATGATTCATGAGCTTCAGTCCGATATGCAGATCCGACAAATGAAAAAAGCGCATATCTCTGCCTCCCGAAAAGATTATTTATCTTATAATTATACCATCATTCAATCGTTACAAATAAAAAAGAGCCTTCTCCTTTAGGGGAAGGCAGCAATTTTATTCCGATTATAGCTTAACGTTCGTCGATAACATATCCTTCAGGCGATATTACCGTAACACGCCATGGAAGCAGCTTGCCGCTCCTTTGAATAGCCTCTTTTACCGCATATTCCATACCGCCGCAGCAAGGAACCTCCATGCGGACAACATGTATGCTCTCAATATTGTTCTGCCTGAGAATTTCAGTCAGCTTTTCGCTGTAATCCACAGGATCAAGCTTAGGACACCCGATAAGCGCCACCTTACCACGGATAAACTTTTGATGAAAGCCTGCATAGGCATACGCAGTACAATCGGCAGCAATCAAAAGTCTTGCCCTGTCAAAGTACGCAGCCTTTATCGGCGCAAGCTGAATCTGAACCGGCCATGTACGAAGCTCGCTTGCTTCCTGCGTCTGAGCTTCCGCTGCAGGCATTTTATTTTCCTGCACATTAAGCCTTTTTGCAACCATTCCCGGGCACACAAATTCAGCAGGCTTCTTCATTGCTTCCTTACGTGTCATGACGGCTTCCTCATCGTATGCTGCCGCTTCACGCTCTATAATGGAAATAGCATCGGCAGGGCATGCGGGAAGGCAGTCCCCCAGCCCATCACAGTAATCGTCCTTCACAAGACGTGCCTTTCCGTTCTCTATCTGAATGGCATTTTCATGGCATGCATCAGCGCAAAGACCGCAGCCTGTGCATTTCTCCTCGTCAATTGATACAATCTTTCTAATCAACTGTATTCTCCTCTTTCTTATCCTTACAAATACTGCTCAAATTTATTCCGGTCCGCTACCATAATTTTTCTTCCGTCAACGCTCAGGATTCCGTCTCTCTGCATGGCACCCAGCTCCCGCGACAGGGAAGGACGCGTTACCGCCAGCCAGTCGGCCAGAGTCTCGCGGCTTCCATCAAGCTCCATCACACCATTTTCATCCATTTCCTGAAACACCAGACGTGCCAGCTTTTCGCGCAGGCTCCCTCCGGATAATACCTGCAGCTTGCGGTTCATGGAGTATGCTTTCCGTGCGAAAACAGAAAGCAGATTTCTCTGCAGCACAAACTGCGCGCGGGAGCCTGATTCTCCGCCATCACCGAAGCATGAGCCCGACAATGCCAAAAGCCGTGTTCCTGCATCAGCCTCCACGTATATATCGTACGGCTGCTTCAGGAACAAGTAGACCTCTCCGAACATATCACCGGGCTCGTTGATAGTCGTAAGCAGAATGTGACGTCCGGAAAAAGCGCTTTTCTGTATATGTATAGCTCCTGAAATAAGAATATAGATATATGCAGGGCGGTCTCCCTCATGGAAAACCGCTCCGCTCTCTTCATATACCAGTTCTTTTGCGCTGCTTGACGCTATGAAATTTTCCAGTTCATCTTCACTCAGTCCCGCAACCAGCGGATTTTTCCCGAGAATCTCTGACAGAATCTGTCTTCTTTCATGCGTCATAGCATTCGCCCTTTCATCAGCCTAAAAGTGTTTTTATATCCGACTCAACATCTGTTATTCCGCCAATACCGAAATTTTCCACCAGCACATTGGCTACGTTCGGTGAAAGGAATGCAGGCAGTGTCGGCCCGAGATGAATATTTTTTACTCCAAGGTGCAGCAGTGCCAAAAGAACAATAACAGCCTTCTGCTCATACCATGAAATGTTATAAACAATCGGAAGCTCATTGATATCATCAAGTCCGAATACTTCCTTCAGCTTCAGTGCAATAAGTGCGAGAGAATAGGAATCATTGCACTGTCCCGCATCAAGCACACGGGGGATTCCTCCGATATCGCCCAAAGGCAGCTTGATATATTTATACTTTGCACACCCTGCCGTGAGAATAACCGTATCCTTCGGCAGCGCCTTTGCAAAATCCTCGTAATAGCTGCGGGATTTCATTCTGCCGTCACAGCCTGCCATTACGACAAATTTCTTTATCGCGCCTGATTTAACAGCCTCAACAACCTTGTCAGCGAGCGCAAATACCTGTTCATGGGCAAAGCCGCCGACTATAGTGCCGTGCTCAAGCTCCTTAGGCGGCCGGCATTTTTTAGCCAGCTCAATAATCTGAGTGAAATCCTTTTTTCCGTCCTTCGCATCAATATGCACACAGCCTGGCACACCTGTTGCTCCCGTAGTGAAAAGACGTGCCTTGTATGACTCATTCGGCGGAACAACGCAGTTTGTCGTCATCAGTATCGGACCGCCAAAGGCCTCGAACTCCTCCTTCTGCTTCCACCACGCATTTCCGTAGTTCCCTGCAAAATGAGGATATTTTTTGAATTTCGGATAGTAATGCGCCGGAAGCATCTCGCCGTGAGTATAGACATCTACACCTGTTCCGGCAGTCTGCTCCAGAAGCATTTCCAAATCAAGGAGGTCATGACCTGAAATCAGTATGCCCGGATTATTACGGACACCTGTATCAACGGAAGTAATTTCCGGATTGCCGTATGCTTCAGTATTCGCCGAGTCAAGAAGTGCCATGGCCTTTACGCCCTGCTCACCTGCAGCAAGCGCAAGTCCTGTAAGAGCCTCTGCCCCGATGCTGTCATCCAAAAGCTTTGCAAGCGCCGCCTGCTGAAAAGCGTCGATGGTTTCGTCCTCTTTTCCAAGCACGTTCGCATGCTTCATATACGCAGACAGGCCCTTGAGTCCATAGGTGATAAGCTCACGCAGGCTTCTGATATCCTCGTTTTCCGTGCGAAGAACACCGACTGTTACCGCCTTTGCGGCAAATGCTTCCCTTGAAGCAGACCATACCGCGGCATCAGGCAGTCCGTTTTTATCTGTCAGCAGCCCTACAAGCTCGTTTCGCACAGCCATTGTCTTTTCAATACGGCTGATAATATCATCACGGTCGAAATTTGCATTCGTTATGGTAACGAAAAGATTAAGCGTTACCAGGTGATTGACTTCGCGGGAAACCTTCTTTCCTTCCTCGCGGAGACGTGTCGCAACAGCTCCAAGTCCCTTAGTTACATATACAAGCAAATCCTGCATGGCCGCCACATCAGGAGATTTACCGCAGACGCCCATGAGCGTACAGCCTTTTCCTCCTGCTGTCTCCTGACACTGATAGCAAAACATTTTATTCTCCACAAAAATTCCTCCTGTTAAATACATGATTCATTCCATGGAGAGTATATATTTTTATGCCATATAAATTCCGTACCATTTGTTACGGGCAGAAAAATTTTTTAATTAATCTTTGCAGCCGGCAATCCCGCGAAACAATCCCTGCTCAAGCTTTTCAACGTCCAGATTCGAATAGTTCAGCACAAAAATATGCTCGGCATCGGGATGCTCACCTTCGTAATACGCCGCCAACGGACGCATATGTATACCCATGTTTTCCAGTCGCTCAACAATCTCCGCGTCACTCTGCCGTGTATTGAACCGCAGAAGAAAATGGAGTCCTGAGCCTCGTTCAATTATAGAGAGCCTTTTTGCATTCTCGGATGAACGCAGCAGGGACAAAAGCTCTTCTCTCCTGCGTCGATAAATATTTCTCATGCGGTTTATATGCTTTTCAAAATACCCGTCCCCAATGAACCGCGCCAGAGTATACTGCTCGAAGTTCGAGACGGTACAGTTGTAAAATCCGACCTTTTCAAAGAAGGGTTTTACCATATTCGCAGGCAGCACCATATAGCTTATACGGATAGTAGGCGTGAGACTCTTACTGAAGGTATTCATGTATATAACACGTCCTGCCGCGTCTATACTCATAAGCGTAGGTATAGGACGTCCCGTCATTCGGAACTCGCTGTCGTAATCATCCTCGATAATGCAGCGCCCCGGTTTGCGGTTCGCCCACGCAAGAAGCTCATATCTGCGGCTTACAGGCATGATGATTCCCGTAGGAAAATGATGCGACGGGCTGATATGAAGAATATCCGTCCCGCACCGTTCCACCTCATCAAGACGGACCCCCTGTGTGTCCATATCTGCCGCAGCACATACAGCCCCGTTGCTTTTATACACCTTACGGATACGGTCATAGCCCGGATTTTCGACACAGAAAATCTTGTCCCTGCCGAAAAACTTCACAAGCAGACTGTACAAATACTCCGTTCCCGCACCGATTACTATCTGCTCGGGCGACACAACAAGCCCCCGAAAGCTGCGCAGATGGTCTGCTATTGCCTGTCTCAGCGCCAAAACTCCGCCGCTGGGCGAGCGCATCAAAAGCTCGTCAGATGCCTCACTTACCACCTGACGTAAAAGTCTTGTCCATATTGCGAAGGGAAAATCCTCCGCACGCATTGTATTCGCCGTAAAATCAATCTTCCATGCCTTTGCCTCAGTCTGCGGCAGCTCAGGAACTTCCGCAGGCTTCGCCTGAACCGGCATTTTTTCAAGAGTCTCCGTAACGAAAAAACCCTTCTTCGGCGCAGAGCGGCAGTATCCTTCCGCTGTAAGCTGCCCGTAGGCATTTTCCACGGTTATCGTGCTTATACCGAGATTACGTGCCAAAGTTCTCTTCGACGGCAGCTTTTCACCCGGGGTGAGACGCCCCGCAAGTATATCATCACGAATGCATCGGTAAAGATGCTCATAAAGAGGAATTTTCCCCGTATTCTCAAATGAATATGTCAGCATCGTTACGCCTCATTTCCCCTGTGAAATGCGTGGGGCGCACGGCGTATCATCTGCATGACAAGGCTGTCCGAATGCGGCATAAGAAGCACAGTGTACTGATTCCACACATAGGGACTATCCGTTGTCCTGCGGCGGCGGAACTCCTCGGAGAGATACCC
>NZ_CDXDFU010000150.1:0-4991 GCF_978017985.1 Schwartzia sp. (in: firmicutes)
CCATAAATCTGCGACAGGTTTCTAGGATTAATTATTCATTTTTTATTTTCGCCGAATTTCGGTGGAGAAATGTGTTTCATCTCGTTATCCACCCCTACCGTTCATACACAGGAACGTAATGCAGACGCTCAAGGAATGAGCGGTATGTATCCTCCGTATGGAAAATCGGCACACGCTCCAGAGCATAGAGATTGCTTGCCCTGTCTACATTTCCGTACTTGATGGTAAAAGCTCCCTTATACCCGGCCTCTTTGACAAGGCTTGCGATATGAAGATTAAAGGTTCCTGTCGGATAGGCAATAAACCCTACAGTCTTGCCGAGCCGCTGCTCTATATCGCGCTTGGATTCCGCCATTTCAAAGCGAAGCTGCTCATCTGTCTGCTCAGTCATGGAGCTGTGTGTAACCGTATGGGATTCGATGTTGATTACACCGCTGGATTCCATTTCCTGCGCCTGCCCCCAGGTTATGTAACCGGGCTGCCCGCGGTCAAGGAAGCTGGTGATAACAAAGATCGTTCCCTTGAATCCGTATTTCTTCAGTATGGGATAGGCATATTTATAATTGTCGTCATATCCGTCATCAAATGTAATAACCACCGGATTTTCCGGAAGCTCTGCCCCCTCTGTCAGAGCTGCGTACATTTCATCCATGGTGATGGTATGGAAATTATTATCCTTCAGATATTTCATCTGCCGGTCAAAATCCTTTGGAAGCACTGACAGTGAAATATTTTCGTTGTCCACCTTATGATAGTTAAGCACAAGAATCTTGGTTCCGTTCACACGGTCCATTCCCCTTGATGCCGTAAGACTTTTAGGGCTGGACAGCAGGAACGGCAGCAGCGCCGCAAAAAACAAAATCAGCAGCTTGCTTATAAAGCTGACCTTGGGCTGCTTTCTGGTTGTCTCTATTCTCATCTCTTTCTCCTCTCAGTGATAGACGCTCCATATCTTTTTGCGCCGACGTACAAGTAACAGTATCAGACAGACCGCCATAACCCCAAGCGCCGCAATCTGCCCCATATGAAGTCCGCTTCGCGTGGAAAGGTAGAAAAAACCACATCCGAAACGCACAACCGCCGTCAGGAAAAAGGAAACCAACGCAACCTTTCCTGTCTGCATAATCTGACGTTTAGCCTGAAGCACCGTAAGAATAATTGTAATCAAAAAAACGATGCTCATAAGCCCTGTCTGATAAAGCGCCACAGGCCTAAAATACTCGTACCCCTCAAACCCGGAAGGTCTGTATGAGTATTCCACATATTCCGCCAGCGCGCTGTCATTAGGAATATCCAACGGCAGAGGCATACCAACCGTCTGCTGCAGAAAGAATCCGCTGAAAGCATACAGTACAATCATGACAGAAAACGCAGGCGCCAGTATATCAAGCCAATGCCAAAAGGAAACATCGTCCTTTGATGCACAGATATAAAGTGCCAAAAGGAATCCCAAACCCGCTCCATAAGGAGAAAATCCGCCTTCCCAGAAATACAGAATTTTTACCGGATCATCTCCGAAGAATTCCCAAAAACGAGCAACATGCCCTATGCGTCCGAAAATCAATCCGAGCGGAATCCCCAAAACCGCTGCGTCAACCGCAAAAGGAAACGGCTCATCGTAGAGCCAGGTGGTCCACCGTGTTATCAGCAGTCCCAGCACAATCCCAACGGATGCGATACATCCGAAAAGATACACAGGGAGGCCTCCGACAGACCCTAGTGTCATACTCATAAAAATCCCCCTGAAACTAATTGCATTATCATTTCATTTTACCTCGTATTTAATAAAATTTCCATATACCCCCACCACAAGTTGATATTTTTAAAATTGCACATTCCCCACAAATATGCTATAATTTATTTGCTTGTTATAGCATAGAATATATCGGTAGGAGGTTATATAATGACGATTACGAAAGACATGAGCATCATGGAGGTTGTCCAGAAATATCCGGATACCGTTGAAGTTTTCATGAATTCCGGAATGGGATGCCTCGGCTGCGCTGCTGCTCATTTTGAAAATATCGAGCAGGGTGCGCTCGCTCACGGCATCGACATTGATTCCCTCATGAAGGGTCTCAACGAAGCTGTCGAGGCAAAAGCTTAATTTATTTTGCAAAATTCAACGCTCACGGAAATCCGTGAGCGTTAATTTTATGCGTTCTTGCCGCCGCCGTCTCTTCTTTCGCTGTCAAAAAGAAGTGTCACCGGGCCGTCATTTACGGATTCCACCAGCATCTCTGCTCCGAACTCTCCGTGTTCAACGGTGAATCCCTGAGCCCGGCACTCCTCCATAAAAATCTCATAAAGCGGCTCTGCCAGCTCCGGCTTTGCAGCCTTTGAAAATCCCGGTCTTCGGCTTTTCAGATCCGCGTAAAGAGTGAACTGGGACACCACAAGCAGACTTCCGCCCACCTGATCAAGGCTAAGATTCATCTTTCCGTCCGAATCCTCGAAAACACGGAGAGCACAGATTTTATCCGCCATCTTTTTCGCAAGCTCCTCCGTATCATCGGGGCCTACTCCCAAAAGAACCAAAAACCCCTGCCCAATCTCTCCGTTTACCTTTCCTTCTATTGTTACCGATGCGCTTTTCACACGCGTTACTACTGCCCGCATAAAACTCCTCCTGTTATTTGTTCCTGCTTATCAGCTATGCTATGATTAACACATAAGCAGATTCTATTCATTTTTATGGTATATTATAATGCCTTAGACCAAAGTTTGCTATGGGCAAACTTTCCTCTGCGGCATTTCAATGAGATATCTTATGCCGATTATAATGCTGTCAATCGAAGTTTGCTACGTGCAGACTCGAATTTAAGACATTTCGTCAGAACAGGAGGATTCCATTGAAGCGAAGCTGCAGCGCCGCGCTGCTCGCGGCAGTCCTTATCGCGCTTATGGCGTGCTACAACTTCATATTCCATCCTGTTCAAAAGGGCACTCCTGTTACAACGATGCCAGCTGTCACTCACCGCATACTGCTGGTTCCGCTGGACAGCCGTCCGCCATGCCGTCAGTTCGTAATTGATGCCGCACGGATAGCAGGCTGCGAAATCGTGACGCCTCCGACAGAAATTCTCGACTATTATTCCCAGCCCGGTGAAACCGAAGCTATGCAGCAATGGACCGCTGAAAACATCGCCGGCTGCGATGCTGCCATTCTTTCTGCCGACCAGCTTCTGCACGGCGGTCTTCTCGCATCACGCGAAGCGAAAAAAACAGCTGACGACGCAAACCGTCTTCTCGCTTTTTTTGAAGACCTGCATCGTGAGCACCCTGAAGTTCCTCTTTATGTTTTCAATATTCTTCCGCGCATTCTTCCACCGGACAGTATAGACGGACGCGACGAAAAAAAATATCTCATGGAGTATTCCCGTCTGTCTGACCGTATAGACCTTTCCACCGCTCCGTCTGAAGACGAGCTTTCAGAGCTTGAAGAGCTCCGCTCGCTAATTCCTCCTGAAAGTCTGCGGCGCTATGATGCCCTCTTTGCCGAAAATGCACGGCTCAATCTCCGACTGATTGACCTTGCCGCAAACGGTACTCTGACACGGCTTATAATTGGACAGGACGACGGAGAGCGCTACGGAATCCCTAACCGTGAGAAACGCGAGCTGGAAAGACATATCCGAAATCTGAAGCTAAGCGACGAACAGGTATTTCTGACTTTTGGAGCCGATGAAATAGCCCTTTCGCTTCTTTCCTTTATCGAATCACGCAGGGACGGATATTCTCCACAGATTGCAGTATCATACGGCAGCGAGGCGGTTCCCTGGCGTATTATGCCGTACATGGCTGCCACCATGGAAACCACCGCGCTTGAAAAAATCATTCTGTCAGGCGGACAATACACAGCTTCAGCGCAAAGTGATTTTACGCTGTACCTTTCCGCCAATGACCGAAGCACTCTTTCATCACGCAAAGAAAATGCCGAAAAGATAAAACATGCTGTTCATCAGAAAAAGCATATTGCACTTGTCGACCTGAGTGAAAGCTTCCGTGCGGATGAAGCACTGCTGCCCTTCCTCGTGAAAAACAATACTCCGCTTCACGCTCTTTCCGCATACGCCGGCTGGAACACTGCCAGCAATGCAATCGGTACGGCAGTCGCTCAGTCGGTATTATTCGAAACAGCGCTGCGTCGGTGCCGCACGGCAGAAGAGCTTGACGCGCTGGCGCATGCCCAGTTTGCATATCTGGACCAGAGATTTCTTGAGGATTATTTCTATCTCAAGGACATTATCGACGGCGTGAACTTTGTTCTTGTACGGGCAGGCTACACAAACACCTCTGACCTGGACCTGGATCATAATTCACGCTGGGCAAACGCAATGCTCAGAAATGCCATGCTGCTCCGTTCTAATGCCTTCAGCGGCTCTTATGCGTGGCGTGCTCCTGTTTTATTGTCAGCCCACGATACATCAGCTTCTTATTATGCCCACCGTCTGACCCCTGATGCCTGGTTCCCTTGGCCCCGTACATTTGAAATAATGATGCAGGCAAAAACAGAAGTCCTGAAATCAGAATAAAAAAACTCCCGAAAATGCTTCCGCCCTTACGTGGCAAACATCTTCGGGAGTTTTTTATGAAATCCAAACCGGGATTAGTGTAACACATTTATTTAGAGATTGCAAACCAATCATTAATAATTTATATGATTAAAAAATCGCCGACATCAAACGATGTCAGCGATTTTTTGATATTTGCCCTTATTTGCCTGCGAGCTTCTGATAGCCTGCAAGACGTGTCTTTGCGTCCTGCTCGGTCTTCTGATAGAGCTGCTCTGCGATATCCGGGAACGCTCTCTTCAGAGACGAGAAGCGAACCTCGCCCTGCAGGAATTCCTGGAAGTCGGCAGTCGGCTCTTTCGAGTCAAGCGTGAACGGATTCTTGTCAGTACCAACAAGCTCCGGATTGTAGCGGTAGGTTGCCCAGTATCCGCACTCAACCGCACGTTTCTCCTCAAGCTGGCTCTTGCCCATACC
>NZ_CDXDFU010000151.1:0-4593 GCF_978017985.1 Schwartzia sp. (in: firmicutes)
GTTCCAGACCTGCCGGATGACGATACGTCCCGCACGACGTACGGCGTTATCGACCTGACGGACGGCCTGTCGGACCGGTGCACGCCTCGGCTGTAAAAGCTCATCCGGCCGCCCGCGGTAATTCGCAAGCTCCTGCCGTATGATGCCCTCGTCTATGCCAAGAATCCTCGTCAGTCTTCCTATATACTCGTTCTGTTCGACGATATTCGCCTCATAAAGCACCGGCAGCATTTCCTGCAGAGCAGCAGCCTTTCCGTCCATCGAACGAACATCATGGTGCGCGAGAATATAACGTGTCTGATACTCCGTGAGAGGAAGTGCAGACTCTGTCAGCTTCAAAAACGCGTCTTTTCCATGCTTTCGTACGAACTCGTCCGGGTCTTTGCCGTCCGGCACAACGAGTACCTTTACATGCGCCCCTGTTTCCCGCACGATGCCGAGCGCCCGCATCGTCGCCTTCTGTCCCGCTTCGTCGCTGTCATAGCAGAAATAAATCTCCGGCGCAAAGCGAAGAAGAAGTCTGCACTGCTCCAACGTAAATGCCGTCCCCAGAGAGGCCACGACATTCTGTACGCCTGCGTTGTAAAGCGATATGGCATCCATATAGCCTTCGACAAGAATAGCGTATTTCATCCGCCGAATCTCCTGCTTCGCGCGGTCAAGCCCGAAGAGAAGCCTGCGTTTGTTAAAAATCATCGTCTCAGGAGAATTAAGATATTTCGGAGTCGTGTCATCCATCACACGCCCGCCAAATCCAACCACTCTGCCCCGTTCATCAGCTATCGGGATCATAACACGGTTGCGGAACCGGTCATAAACGCCCGTTCCGTCCTGCCGCGCAGTAACGAGTCCGCTTTCCTTCAAGAGCTCCTCGCTGATTCCACGTTTGATGAATGCATCACGAAGCTTTTCATAAGAGTTCGGCGCAAAGCCGAGCTGAAAGGCTTCTATGGTTCCCTGTCCGATACCACGCCCCGAAAAATAAGACAGCCCCGGTGCTCCGTAAGAAGTGCGCGTCAGGCAGCTGTGAAAAAAATCACGTGCCATCGTGAGCACCTTATGCAAATCTGCAATCTTTCGGTCACGGGCCTCTTCTTTCTCTGAACGCTCCCGCTGCGGAAGCGGGATATTTAATTTCTCCGCCTGCATTTTTATGGCGTCGAAATAGCTCACATTTTCTATGAGCGAAATAAATTTGAAGACGTTCCCTCCCGCATGACAGCCAAAGCAGTAAAAGAATCCTTCACTCGGCACGACCGAAAAGGACGCTGTTTTCTCCTGATGAAAAGGACAGCAGCCCCAATATCGATTCCCTTTACGCTTCAGAGGTACATAGGACGCCACCACGCTTAGGATGTCGGACTCGGCCCTAACCCGCGCCACAAATTCATCCATCGCTGCATTTCTCATTACCGTCGATTCACCCCTGGAGTCATTAGAAAGAACTTCTTCTATAATGAACGCTAAAAGATTTTTAATTCTTGTCAGCGGTTCACTTTATCTTATATTCAAGATAAATCCAAAAATTCCTCTTTTGTTCGAAAGATTTTTTTAAAAAAATTCATTTTCATAATTTATCTTGTCATAAACGCAACCGGAGGAACAAATATCTCCTGGAATAGCTGCACAGCATAGCTGTCAGTAAGACCTGCCACATAGTCAACAACGACCTGCTTGCGGCCCCAGCGCTCTTCTCTGGCGATAAATTCCTTAGGAAGCTTTTCAAAGTTATCAAAAAAATACTTGTATAATTCTCTAAGCACAAAGCCTGCCTGTTCACGTTCAGTCTTCAGTGCATCTGAGTGGTAAATATTTTCAAACATGAAATTCCTGAAGGTAGTCATAACCTTCTGCATTTCAGGCGAAAGCTCAATATACTTCAGTTCTGCAGAATTGACAATAAGATCTGAAACAAATCCCGTAATCATCTGCGAATGCGATGTACCCAGAACATCCGTGACACCCTTTGGGAGATCACCTGGCTTCAAAAGGCCTGCCCGTATGCTGTCGTCATAGTCATGACACAGATACGCTATGCGGTCGGCTATGCGGACTACGCGCCCTTCAAGCGTCTTTGGAAGTGTATCTCCTGTATGGTTCACGATACCGTCCTTTACGTCGAAGGTCAGGTTCAGTCCCTTTCCCCCGCGCTCAAGATGCTCCACAACGCGAAGACTCTGCTCATTATGCGCAAAATGCCCCGTAAGCTCGTCCATTACGGCTTCTCCCGAATGGCCGAAGGGCGTATGCCCCACATCATGCCCGAGTCCGATGGCCTCCACAAGATCCTCGTTCAGTCGGAGTCCGCGTGCAATAGTTCTTGATATCTGCGCTACCTCAAGGCTGTGTGTCATGCGCGTGCGGTAATGGTCGCCGGACATGATATAGACCTGAGTCTTATGCTTCAGACGTCGAAAAGCCTTTGAGTGAAGAATACGGTCTCTGTCCCTCTGATATGAGGTACGGAACGGGCATAAATCCACTGTGTTTTTCCGCACAGCTTCCCGGCTTTTTGCCGCTTCCGGCGCAAGGATTTCATATTCCAATGCTTCCGTACGTTCCCGTATTCCGCTCATAAAACCGCTCCTTCCGTTTTCAGCTTTTTTTCCTATTTGATTAGTATTCTACATTTACAAACAATTTCCTTCTTTTATTGAAGGAAAGAACACAAAAAACATATTACCCCGGAAAGAAGGAAAATCTATGAAACCCTTTCGTATTTTTTTGCTGCTTGCATGCCTGCTGATGTCCATGACCGCCGTCACAAGCGCTGCCATGCCGGATATATCAGCCGACAAAACAAAGTTCGACCCGCTCACAATGACTTATGAGCTTACGGGTCATGTACGGGTAGCAACAAGCGACCGCGTAATAACAGCCGACCATGCAAAAGGCACGATGACGACCATGGAGGTATGGGCTGACGGCAACATTACCCTCATGCAGGACGACATAGTTTTCAAAGGAAGCAAACTGTATGTCAACGGCAATGCCCACAACGCCGATATCACCGGCGGGACCACCTACGAACGCTCCACCCTCCTCATCAAATCAGACAACGCAAACTTCAACTGGGATACGAAGCTCGCGGATTTTTCAGGACACGTAAAACGTACAATGGACGGAGAATCCGAAACCTTCAATCACCTGGTCTACAACGTGATGACAGGAGAATTTCTCACCGAGGAATAAAACATATTAAAAAGGTGACGCCGCAGGCGTCACCTTTTTTCATGCAATAAATCTTCTTCAAGTGTTATTTCTTAAGAACAATCTTGCTGAAATCCGCAACTCTGCAGATAAGGTCATCAATGGATTTCAAAAGTCCGAGACGGTTGTTTCGTACCTTTTCGTCCTCAGCCATGACCATGACTGCATCGAAGAAATGGTCGATTGGAGCCGCGAGGTCCTTGAGGGCATCTATAGCGCCCACATAATCCTGACCTTCGACAAGGCTCTCTACAGAGCTTTCTGCGGAAGTGAATGCCTGATACAGAGCTTTCTCCGCATCGTCCTCAAAGAAGGCCTCGCTGACATTATTGCTGTCAGCCTTCTTGGCGATATTGCCGGCACGGACAAACGCCTGAATAACCTGCGTGAGGTCGTTTTCAGAAAGCTCTTTGGATACAGCCTGCGCACGGCAGAACACTGCATAAACATCATCAGTATCTGAAAGAACAGCATCTGCAACGTCGTAAGCGATGTTTTCCTCTTCAAATACGTTTTTAAGGCGCAGACGCATGAACTCAGCAACATCCTGCTGCATCTTCTGACGTGCTTCACCTTCAATTTTGAACTGATCCATAGATTTCTCGACAATATCCGAAATCTTTACGCTGATTTTTTCGTCAATCAGCATGCGGACAAGGCCAAGTGCCTGACGGCGGAGACCAAACGGATCCTGCGAGCCTGTCGGAATGAGTCCGCGGCTGAATGTAGCAACAATATTATCAATCTTGTCTGCAAGGCTGACAACGCGTCCTGCCACTGTTTTCGGCTCTGCATCGCCTGCAAAACGCGGCATGTAATGCTCGTCGATAGCTGCCGCAACATCTGCGTCCTCTCCGTCGAGAAGCGCATAGGAGCGTCCCATCGTACCCTGAAGCTCCGTGAACTCCGTAACCATACCCGTAACAAGGTCGGCCTTTGCCAGCTTTGCCGCACGCATAGCCTTTTTCTTGTCGTCAGCGGAAGCGCCAATCTTGTCTGCGATAAGCTCTGCCAGTTCAACAAGACGGCCCGATTTATCGAATATCGTTCCAAGGCCTTCCTGGAATACAACAGTTTTTGTTTTCTCAAGATGCTGCTCCAGGGATTTCTTGCGGTCCTCATCAAAGAAGAACTGCGCATCTGCAAGACGTGCGCGGAGAACGCGTTCGTTACCGTGATGTACCGTTTCAAGATACTCGCTGCCGCCGTTTATTACAGTAATGAACAGCGGCATCAGTTTTCCGCTTTCATACTTTACCGGGATATAACGCTGATGATCGCGCATCGGCGTGATAACAGCTTCCGGCGGAAGTGCAAGATATTTTTCCTCAAAATGACCGCAGAGAGCCGTCGGATATTCGACGAGATAGTTGACCTCTTCGA
>NZ_CDXDFU010000152.1:0-10238 GCF_978017985.1 Schwartzia sp. (in: firmicutes)
AGTATTCGTAATTGCGGACGTCACTCGTTTTGAGCCCCTCCATGAAGTCCTTGTCTATTTTCATTTTACGGTCAAAGCCCACAAGGATTTCCTTGCCCTTCTCCAGCTTCACACGGTCAGGCTCCGAAATGTTATGTCCCATGATTTCATACATATCCGTTCCGGGGGCGCGAAGAGCGATTTTTCTGAAGGGATTCCCTATTTCCGCGATATATTTCAGTCCGAGATATCCGCCAAAGCTTGTGGCATAGAGGTATATATCCTCTGTATTAAATTCCTTTTTTGCGTATTCAATCACAAGTGTCAGATACGTCATGCACTCATCAAGTACAAGCTTCTTGCGTGCGTCGTCACCGTGACATGGCCAATCGAAGCATATAACTCCGTAATTTTTGTACTTGGAGGTCAGCCTTTCGGCAAATTTTTCCGCGGAACGGTTCTCCTTGTTTCCGCCAAAGCCGTGCGCGGAAATCACCACACGGTCAACGGCGTGTATGTCCTTGTTAAAGTAGAGCTTGCAACGTATGCTCAGCCCCTGTTCGTTTATGTCAAAATGTTTTTCCATTGAATTACCTTCTATTATTGTATGTGTCCCGTACTTTCCAATCTAAGCAGCGCTTCTTTTCTCCAAAGCCCCTCAGCATAGCCAGTGAGGCTTCCGTCCGCGCCGATGACACGGTGGCATGGTACGATAAGACAGACAGGATTATGTCCTATGGCTCCACCTGCTGCCTGCGCAGACATGCGTGCCCTTCCCATAATCCGTGCAGCCTCAGAAGCTACGGCTCCGTATGTTGTTGTTTCCCCATATGGAATTGTCAGCAGAATCTTCCACACAGTCCGGCGGAAAGCCGTTCCTTCGAGCAAAAACTTCGGAGAAAACTCCGGTTTTTCTCCCGCAAAGTAACGGGTGAGCCAGTGCTTTGTTTCTCCAAAGACGGCTGAATCCGTCTCCTGCATTATCTCTTCCGAATCTTTAGTAAACCAAAGTCCTGTGAGAGCATCATTTTCCGCCGTCATCGTCATTTTCCCGAGAAATGTATCAAAATAGGCATACGCCGTCATTTATTTTCACCATTTCCGTAAAACCCGAGTTCTACAAGATTTCCGTCCGGGTCGCGCAGATAAATGCTTTGTATCGTTCCCAGTGTTCCGTGCCTTTGTACAATGTCCCGTTCCAGCACCGCCCCGCGAGCGATAAGTTCCTTTTTCACCTCATGGATATCCCCATCCACGCGAATGCAGAAATCAAGGCTTCCCGAAAGCGGGTAGAATGCTGCCGGCTCAAATTCAGCGGCACGGGTATGAATATTGATTTTCGATGTGCCAAGGCGGATACTGTACCGCCCCTCGTATTCCTCCACGGGGAGCCCCAGAATGTCCCTGTAAAAATGAAGACACCGCTTGAGGGCTGTCGTCGTGAGGACAATGTGATCAATCTGTTCAGCTTTCACGGAAACCTCTCCCTTCTTGCTCATACACGTTCAGTTACAGCAATCTCTCCATTCTCCTGCCTGTCCGCAATATCATTCAAAGATGCCTGCAGAAATCCCAACGTGAAAATATTTGTGCGTAACAAAAACATCAGCACATATAGAATACGCGGGCTTGGATTCGAGCGTTTATAGACGAACCAAAGAAGAAGCGCAGAAAATGCAACAGCAACCACAACGTTGAACAGAAACGCTCCCATTGCAACCCACATAGCAGCATCGGATTTAAACCCACTATCTACGCAGTTAATATAATTTCCGACTCCCTGAATCGCGGATAAGCCTATCATGATGAGCGTTGTTATCACGATGACCTTCTTATAGGTTTTGTTCGCTACCGAGTCAAGCGCTATTCCCATGCGGTAACGGGTCTCCACCAGCTCGCCGCCCAGCTGGTAAATCCAGTAGTACATATAGAAAGAGCATGTGAGGATAGAAAAAAGCACCGCTTTCCCTCCGCTTGCACACCTGGGCTTTCCCGATACGGTATGGACGTCGTTCGTAACCTGTGCCATCCAGTACAATCCGTAAAGACCACAGGTCAAAAAAGTAAATAAGACTCTCAATGTAATATCATGTCTCTCGATTCTTTCCACTGGTTATCCTCCCAAAGAAACAAAATTTTTCCTGTCCATCATAGCACGACAGAAATTTTTTCTCTACCCAAAGCGCAGTCTGAATCAAAAAGAGGGACAAAAGGCTTCTCTTCGTCCCTCGTATTTCCCCTCGTACAGGATATATAATACAGCTTTATTCAGAATTTTTAAGTACTCTTGCAATCTCATTCATGAGCAGCCGTACATCTATTGGCTTCGCTATGTGTCCATTCATTCCTGCTTTAAAGGCTTCCCTTTTGTCCTCTTCAAAGGCATTGGCTGTCATCGCGATAATCGGAATATCTGCCTTCTCCTTGTCCTTCATATTCCTTATTATCCTTGCAGCTTCATAGCCGTTCATATTCGGCATCTGAATATCCATCAGAATGACATCATATTTATGCGGCTCGGAATTTTCTATCGCTTCTACGCAAATATTGCCGTCAGATACATGCTCCACTATAAATCCCGCATCTCCAAGGATAGCCTTGGCAATTTCAGCATTAATTTCGTTGTCCTCCGCCATCAAAATCGACTTGCCTTTGAACTGCTCCGGATCTATTGCGACAACACTCGGCTGATTTGCACCGGCCTTTTCCGCAATGCGGAGAGGAATCGTAACTATAAAAGTCGTGCCCTCTCCCAGTTTACTCTTCACCTCAACGGTTCCGTTCATGAACTCAACAAGGCGTTTCACTATTGGCATTCCAAGGCCGGTTCCCTCTATCTTGGTACTTGTCGTATTGTGTTCACGGGAAAACTCCTCGAAAAGATGAGGCAGAAACTCCTCTGACATTCCTATGCCCGTGTCTGAAATCGTTGTCCTGAAAACAGTCCATCCCGCCCTGTCGCCCGGCAGCTCTTCAAGATGGATATGAACACTTCCTCCCGCATTCGTATATTTGTATGCATTGGAAAGAATATTCATGAAGACCTCGTTAGTCTTTGTGGCATCACAGTACACATACTGATGCTTTACGTCAAGCTGCATAGTGTATTTGATATTTTTCTGTTCCATCATTTCATGGAAAACCGTATACATACTCTCTGCGAACTGTCCCACATCGCATTCGGATTCGTCAAGTATAAGTGTGCCCTTTTCTATTCGGGCCATTTCGAGGACGTTGTTCAATATGGATAGCAGGACTCTGCTTGCATCTTTTATCTTTACAAGATACTGAGCGCGTTTTTCGGGTTCTTCCTGGTGCTTCTCCAGAAGGTCGCGAAGTCCCATTATGGCATTCATAGGCGTGCGGATATCATGGGACATATTGAACAGGAAGGAGGTTTTCGCGCTGTTTGCAGCTTCGGCAGCCTCACGTGCTTTTTCAAGCTCCACATTAAGAGTCTGTGCTTTTCTCGTCGCCCGTACGCTCCTCACAAACATGATACTTATTACCGCAATGATAAAAAACATGATGACAAGGGTAAGCACAAAATGCTCTCTCACATACTCCCAAAATGAAGCCTTTTGACCGCTGTAGGCAGAACGCCCGAGCAAAGCATAAGTCTCCGCATCCGTGATAGAATTTGTCATGCGTCCGAGAATAGAGTAGAGCAGCACATGGTCCTTTTGAACAGCAAAGGCAAGGTGCATTGTCTTTCCTGTTGATACAGGAATAAGACCATACCTGCCAACAAAAGGCATAAAGCGGTTAAGTCTGTAGTTGCTCAGAAGGAAGCAGTCAGCCTCATTTGCAACGACTCTCTTCAGACATTCATCAACAGAGTTGCAGTAAAGAATCTGCCAGTTCGGGAAGGCTTCACGGATTACAGCCTCCATTCTTATATTGCCTTTGTCTACCGCGACAATTATGTCATCCATGGGATTAAATCTTGCATGGTCCTTCGACCTTACAAGTGCCAGCAATCCGGAAGTGCCGAAGCCCTCCGTGACAAGCACATTGTTTTGCTCTGCTTCGTAGGTATCAAGAGTCATAGGGAATAGGCAGTCGATTTCCCCTGTCTGCAGAGCATCCACTGCATCCTTCAGATTGGCATACGCCACAGGCTTGAACTCAACCTTGACGTTTTTCATTGATGTTGAAAATCTGGTAAGACAATCTGCCAAAAAACCTTTGAGTTCCCCTGTTTCTTCATCTTTTGCGCAGAAAGGCATATAGTTATCCCAGTACCCGACACGAATTGGTCCGTGCATTTTCAGCCAGGTTACCTCTTTGCCCGGCAAGAATCTGAAGGATTCCTCACTGCTCAAATATTTTTCATTCAATTTTTTGTTATAATAACGATTTAGATTTTGTATCTGGCTCATGGCAGCATCAAGCTCCTGCCAAAGGTCGGAGCGGTTTTTATTGACTGCAAAGTAGAAGCTTGATGCTCCAATAGCAGCTATCGGATACGCATTTTCATAGTATGGCGCAAATATGGAAACACTTACGATTGCATCTATTTCTCCATTCTTCAGCGCTGCCGCTGACTTCCTTTCATTCCCATCAAGATGCACCAGCTGCACATCTACCTTATGCGCCTCCGCCCAGTTGATAAACAGCTTTTCCTGTATGCTGCCACGGTTTACGCCTACACGGGCTCCGTTGAGATAAGTGAAATCATCAGAATTGCTTTCTGCCTGATTGTCCTTTACAAAAAGGAAATATTCCTCCGCACCCATTGGCTGAGTGGAAAAAAGCATTTCTTCCGCCCGCTCATCCGTGAAGGAAACATCAGACATCATGTCTATTTCCCCTTTGCGGAGCATATCCATCAGTTCAACCCAGGAGCCGTTAACGTATTCGTAAGTCCAACCGGTATACGCCGCGATTTTTTTCTGATAGTCATATGCGTAACCGGTACGGCGTCCGTATCTGTCCTTGAAATTAAAAGGAGACTCAAACCAACCGACACGGACAATTTTTTTGCCCGTAGAGCGTCCTGTCGAAGCCTCGGCTGTGTCACAGGCAAAAAAACTTACACCCAAAATGCATATGCAGATGACAGCATATAGAATTTTTTTGAATTCATAAATCCTGCGCATAGATTTCCCGCCCTATTTGTACCCTGACAGCTTTTTCTTGGTAAATAAACAATCCCATTGTACTATTCTATATTATACAGCAAGACTCCTGCAAAAAATATGCGTTTCCCATAAAAAAAGCTCTCGCCCCGTATCGTATACAGTGCAAGAGCTGTTTCACATCATGTATCATCACGCATATCGACAAAGTGCATACGCAGCTTAACTTTGTGCTTCGGCCCATTGTCCTTCTTGAGTTCATTGGAAAGGTCGTTAAGCCGTTCAGCTGACCGAACCCGATCCTGTATCTTTTGATTCGTCTTTGAAAACTCGCCGGTGCATGCGTGACAGTATATACCACGATCAATCAATGCTCCGCATTTTTTGCAGGGGTATTTGATTGCCGCTCCGAGTTCAACGAGATGCCCACGCTCACGGAGATATTTAACGAGCTTCATAGGGGCCTTTGTCGCCTGCACAATATCCGGAACAGTGCAGCCCGGGTGGTCCTGCACATACTCAATAATAGTCTTTTTCATTTCCTCCTGTGACTGAAAGCAGGCATTGCAAATGCCCGGTCCTTTATCAATAAAAAGCTTATGGCAGATTGGACAGTTTTTCAAAGAAGCCAATTTTGTCCCCTCCAAATTTTGTTCTGTCTTGCCTTGATTTTTCCCACACTCATAAAGTATAAGAAAAATCTTTTCCCTCTTATGTCATATTCGCTTTCATTTTGCAAATTCCCTTCCCATTTGATATATTTTCTTTATCTTCTAATTTTATGGTGTTACAATCTGCCCGGGAAAGGAGGTTTGTATGAATAAAAAATTTTTGTACTTTATTGCTGCAGGGCATCTAAGTGTGGATATAAATTCCGGTTCTCTCCCGGCCATACTCCCTTTTTTCGTCACTGAATACGGTATGGACTACACAGCCGTTGCAGGGCTGATGTTTGCTTCATCCTTTCTTTCGTCTGTAATACAGCCCCTTTTCGGCTGGCTTGCGGACAGAGGTTCCCGACAATGGTTCATGGGGCTGGGCATTCTGCTCTCAGGACTTTCGCTTGCTTCGACCGGGCTTTTGTCCAATTATTGGACTATTTTCGCCGCAGTCACCATGATGGGTATAGGCGGTGCTATTTTTCATCCCGAAGCCGCACGTATGGTCAACGCCGTGTCAGGGGAAAACCGCGGTCAGGGCATGAGTATTTTCAGTGTCGGTGGTAACGGAGGCTTCGGATTCGGTCCGCTTCTTGCCGTATTCCTGCTTTCGACCTTTGGCATGAAAGGTACGTTATTCTACGGAGCCACCTCCATTATTATGGGAATTGCAATGCTGCTTATAGCTCCGCGCATACAAAAAGCGGCTGTAACCGAGAGAACAGCCGGAGCAGCCAAGGAAAACCACATCGGTCAAAATGACTGGGTCGCGTTTTCAAAGCTCACTCTCGTTATATTGTTCCGTTCCACTGTATTTACCTCAATCAGCAGTTTTCTTCCTCTGTACTGCATACAGGCACTGGGCACATCACACGCAGTCGGCAGCGCAACGCTCTCAATTATCTCTATTTCAGGTGTATTCGCCACCCTGGTCGGCGGTTGGTTCTCCGACCGCAAGGGATACGTGCAGACACTCAGATATGGCTGCTGTCTTCTCGTTCCGTGTCTTGCAATCGCAGTTTTTTCAGGCCATATATGGGCAGTTTACGCTATGCTGATTCCTCTGAGCTTTGCAATGCAGGGGCCCTATGCGGCATTTGTCGTTCTTGGACAGAGCTATCTTGCAAAAAGCATTGGCTTCGCATCAGGTGTCACCCTCGGGCTGTCCTTCAGTGTGGGCGGAATCATCGTACCCTCGCTTGGATGGTATGCGGACACCTACGGTATAAATTCCGTAATGACTCTTATCGTTTTAATCTCTGCCGCCGCTGCCGCAGCAACCTTTCTTTTGCCGCAGCCTAAAGAAAAAACATAGCCTTTTTAGCAAAAAACAGCGTATCGGAATTCTTATCCGACACGCTGTTTTATTTTTGCCTTCATTCCTATTTTTTATTCCTCATTTTTGACGTAAAAAATGCTGTTTTTTCGCGTCATTTTTTCCTTATTTTTCAGCTTGGATTTTATCAAAAATTTTGTCTGATTTTACACGTCGTTTTTGCTCTCATAACAGGCAAAAAATCTAATCAGGTCAAATCGCGTAAACCATTGATTTTCTAAGAAACTCCATGCATCAAACGAGTACATATATTTCTTTTTCAAGGCATTTTTTCTGTGTAATTTTTGCCCTGATTTTTCCGCTGTTTTTTACAGCATTTTTTCTCCTGTTTTTGCATCATTTTTTTGGATAAAATCCACACAAAAAAATACCATGTATTTTTTAATCTGCATGGTCTTCACTCTGCCAGAACTCTCCCGTTTTTACATCGATGCAGCTTACGTGTCCGTCAGGCCGAAAAGCTCCTGTATCGCAAAGCCATATATGATTTTTCTGCAGGATAGGGGTCCCGTCGCTTCCCGCACGGAGATGCTGCACAGGGGTGTGCCCCACAGCCACCGTCTGCTGTCCCGCGTAACCCGCATAGAAATCCCTGCGAACCCAGAGCATTTCCTCCATCTGGCGGAGATATGGCTTCTTCAAAAATCCCGCATGGGTGAAAAGATATTCTTTTCCCACGACTACGATACGTTTAAGCCCCTTTACGAACTCTATTAACGAACCGAATTCCGAATGACTTTTTTCGTACAGCGTTCTCAGCTGATAAAGGGTATCGTCTCCCCCATTGTCCAGCCACAGCCTGTCATTTACGAGGATATCCTTGATCCCGTATTCCTCGAAATGCTCAAGAAGAAGCGATTCATGATTGCCTCTGAGCGCTATTACATTATCATACTTTTCCGCCATGGACTTGACTGCGGAAAGACATTTCAGACTCTCAGGGCCGCGGTCAATATAGTCTCCCAAAAACACAAGAAGATCTTCCGAAGGAGTATAATCCAAAGAATCTAACATATTCTGCATCCGCCGATACTCCCCGTGAAGGTCCCCCACAGCCAAGATACGGCGGAATTTTGAGCTGTCCTTTATCCAGACAACGCCCTCGAAGGAATCCGGAGAATCCCCGCCAAATAGCATTTCTATACTGTCATAGCCGTCATGCATCCGTACTCCTCCTTTCAGGTAAAGGCACTTACTTCGGGAAAACAGTCCACAGCACCAACGCCACGGAAATAATGAATTTCCCGCTCAACGCCAAAAATGAAATAAGGCTTCCTGAATCTGCCTCTGAACGAAGCCCCTCTGCCAGCTTTTCTACGCTTTTATCGTGGTCCTTCGTATGGATTATGTCATACAGGCTGTAAAGCTCCAGCATAGCATCAACCGCCAGAACAGCCACTGCCGCATAAAACAGCTTCTGAGCCCATGGGGCAAATTCCACATGTCCCGCCGCAAGATAATATCCGATAGAATCCATTACAAGGAACGCAAAAAAATAAATGAGCAGTTCCCTGCCGTCAAATCTGTATGAGCTGAATTTCTCCATGAACTCTATTTCCTCAACAAGTTCATCGGCCTTCCCGGCGCCTTCTTTATCCTCCGAAGCAGTGTCCCGCATCATATAAAGGCTGACTCCGTTAACAAACATCCATGCCAGCGCATAAAGCTGAATCATAGAGCCGCCCTCTTTCGTATATCCATTATTTGTCCCAATTCTCCTTCTTTTTTCCTGTCTTTTTATAATATATCACATTGCCCGCTATTTTTCCTTATGGTCCGAGAAGAAAAGCTATTTTCAGTGCGTATCCCTACGGTAATGGCAAAATGCGTCCATTCATTTTTTCTGAGTATATAAAAAATATATTTTCAAATGGTGGTTTGCTGATTATAATTTATGGTATAATCATACACAGAGGGAGGTGAACCGCATGGCTAACGAAGTAACTCTGCGCGCACGCATCGCAACCCGCGTACACAACGCACTTAAAGAAGGTCCTATCACTATGATCGATAACACGGAGATTCAGGAGGCAATCTTCCAGGTAGCTATCGAGGCCGCTCTTGTCGCCGTTGAAGAATACGAAAACGAGAAGGCACAGGCATAATAAAATGAATGAAAGCAGCATCGCCTGATGGCAAAGCATTTTATGTTTTGTTATCAGGCGATGTTTTTTTATGAATATGCTGAAGAAATTCATTATATAATTGAAAACTCATAAATATATGCTACTATTAGGATAAGAATTGTGTATATCGTTTTATGTCAGGAAACAGTTGTGAAAGGAGTGCTTTTTATGGACATAATCGTATTGTCCCGATGGCAGTTCGCCATTACTACCATCTACCACTTTTTGTTCGTACCTGTTACCCTTGGGTTGACACTTTTTCTGGCTTTGCTGGAAACCTGTTACGTAACCACAAAACGTGAACATTGGAAAGAGCCATGCAGGAAGCTGATTAAATTCTTCGGCAATATTTTCCTGATAAATTTTGCAATGGGCGTTGTGACAGGTATTGTACAGGAATTTCATTTTGGTATGAACTGGTCCGAGTATTCGCGCTTCATGGGTGATATATTCGGCGCTCCTCTTGCTATGGAAGCACTGACCGCCTTTTTCCTCGAATCCACGTTTCTCGGTCTTTGGGTATTCGGCTGGGACAAGCTTCCGGAAAAACTCCACTGCGCCTGCATCTGGCTTGTGGCAATAGGAAGCAATCTTTCCTCCTTCTGGATACTTGTCGCCAATTCCTTTATGCAGCACCCCGTAGGCTATGCTGTTGAAAACGGCAGAGCTGTCATGACGGATTTCACCGCACTCATTACAAATCCTTACGTTGTCGGTGAGCTGAGCCACACCATTTTTTCCGGTATAGCAACAGCCGGCTTTTTGCTCCTCGTCATATGCGCATGGAAAATTGCCCGTGATATTGTATCACGTCAGATATTCATGCAGGCATTGAAAGGTGTATCCGTCTATCTGATTATCGGAATTATGGGAACAATGGGCACAGGCCATCTGCATACTCAATACCTTGCTGAGTCGCAGCCAATGAAGCTTTCCAGCATGGAAGCCCTTTGGGAAACCGAGGACCCTGCCCCATTTGCCGTTGTAGCTGACATCAATCAGGACGAACGTAGAAACAGATCTGAAATCAAAATCCCTGGCATGTTCTCTTTTATGC
>NZ_CDXDFU010000153.1:0-4200 GCF_978017985.1 Schwartzia sp. (in: firmicutes)
AAAAAATCCTGTTATAATAATAAGTGCAACTAAACTTGTTAGAATAAAAGTAACGAAATAAAAGGAGATAGATTTTTGTGGAAAAAGATTTACTGGCCATCCATGATTTGCACGCGGGCGTTGAAGGACGCGAGATATTAAAGGGACTTAGCCTCAACGTGAAGAAGGGTGAGGTACATGTACTCCTTGGGCCGAACGGTTCGGGAAAATCCACCCTTATGAATGTCATAATGGGACATCCGAAGTATCAGGTCACGGAAGGTACCATGACATTTGAGGGTGAGGACCTGGCTTCAAAATCTACATTTGAACGTGCCCGTCAGGGTCTTTTCCTGTCCTTCCAGACACCTGAGGAGATTCCGGGCATTACGGTTGAGAATATGCTTCGCACGGCAAAGCAGGCAATCACAGGCAAAAAGATTAAGGTCGTTGCCTTCAAAAAAGAGCTTAAGGCTGCTATGGAAAAGCTGCAGATGAATCCTGAGTACGCTGACCGCTACCTCAATGTAGGTTTTTCCGGCGGTGAGAAAAAGCGCACGGAGATTCTCCAGCTTCTCATGCTGCAGCCGAAGCTTGCGCTTCTGGACGAAACGGATTCGGGTCTTGATGTTGACGCGGTGCAGATTGTTTCCAAGGGTGTAAGCGCGTTCCATAACGAAGACAATGCCTGCATTATCATCACACATAATGCCCGCATTCTTTCCGAGCTGAAGGTGGACAAGGTGCATGTGCTTGTAAAGGGCCGTATTGCGCAGGAAGGCGGCGCGGAGCTCATCGACGAAATCAACCGCAACGGATTTACGCATCTTTTGGACAAGGCAGAATGAGGTGCGGTCATGGCAAAGAAAAAGACATTTATTGAGGATATAGAGCGGTCGCTCTATGACATACGAAACGAGGACCGTTCCGTTTATAAGTCGGAAAGCGGTCTTACGGAGGATATCGTTCTCGATATTTCCGCAAAAAAGAATGACCCAGAATGGATGAAGGAGTTCCGTCTTAAGGCGCTTGACGTCTACAATCATACGGAAATGCCTACATGGGGCCCTGATCTTTCGGATCTGAATATGGACGAAATCGTAACCTACGTGCGTCCTGACGCCAAGATGGTAGGCAACTGGGACGAGGTGCCTGAGGATATTAAAGATACCTTTGACCGTCTCGGAATTCCTGACGCGGAGAAAACCTCTCTGGCAGGCGTTGGCGCTCAGTATGATTCCGAGGTTGTTTACCACAGTATTCAGGAGAGCCTGACGAAGCAGGGCGTAGTTTATACGGATATGGAAACAGCGCTTCGGGAGTACGAGGATATCGTAAAGGAATACTTCATGAAGCTGGTTCCGCCGAAGGACCACAAATTCGCTGCGCTTCACGGCGCGGTCTGGTCGGGCGGCTCCTTCGTCTACGTGCCGGAGGGTGTGCAGGTGAAAATTCCTCTGCAGTCCTATTTCCGTCTGAATGCGGCAGGTGCCGGACAGTTTGAGCATACGCTTATTATTGTAGAAAAGGGCGCCAGCCTGCATTTCATTGAGGGCTGCTCCGCGCCTAAATATAATGTAACGAATCTTCATGCGGGCTGTGTCGAGCTTTTCGTCAAGGAAGGCGCGCGTCTGCGCTATTCAACCATTGAAAACTGGTCGCGCAACATGATGAATCTCAACACGAAGCGTGCTCTCGTTGAAAAGGACGGAATCATCGAATGGGTTTCCGGTTCCTTCGGTTCACATGTTTCCATGCTTTATCCGACAAGTATTCTTCACGGTGAGAACGCAAAATGCGAGTTCACGGGTGTTACCTTTGCAGGTCACGGACAGAATCTTGATACGGGGGCAACGGTGGTACACGCGGCCCCGCATACCTCCGCAACAATCAATACCCGTACCATTTCGAAGGACGGAGGTATTGCCACATACAGAAGCGGCGTAAAGGTCACGTCCAATGCGCCGTACGCGAAATGCTCGGTGAACTGCGAATCCCTGATGCTGGACAGCGAATCCCGTTCGGATACGCTGCCGACCATGGATATCCAGGGAGACGAAGCGGATATCGGACACGAGGCAAAAATCGGCCGCATCAGCGATGAGGCGGTCTATTACCTCATGAGCCGCGGTATCAGTGAGGACGAGGCGCGCGCTATGATTGTGCGTGGCTTCGTAGAGCCGATTGCGAAGGCTCTGCCGCTGGAGTATGCGGTTGAAATGAATAATCTCATCAATATTGAGCTGGAAGGGACGATGGGCTGATGGCAGAGACAAAAGAACAGATTGTTTTCAGCGAGATTCCCATGCGCACATGGCGCTGGCTCGGTGTTAATGAAGCAAAAATGCCTGCATGTGTCCTTGACGAGGCAGGAGCAGGACGACTGATAACAGTTCCGAAGGGACAGAAGGCTGAGGCCGTTGTGGTCTACCGTGAAGAGCTTGCGGGAAAAATCCGTGTTGAGCTGGAGGAGGGCGCACAGCTTCATCTGGTGCGTGCGGTGCTGGCTGACGGACACCCTCATGCAGATACGGTTGAAGTAGTCTGTGATAAAGATGCTGAGTTTAAGTACACGGCTGTTGAGGCCGGCGGAAGCGAGGCTGCATCAAAGCTTTTCGTCGAGCTTAAAGGCGACGGAAGCAAGGCTGACGTTTCCTCTTTGTATTTTGCGGACGGCCGGCGTCGTGTGGATTTGAACTACATAATCCGTCAGGAGGGGCGCCACACGGACGCAACCATGATGGTGCATGGGGCAATGACAGGCGAAAGCGAGAAGGTATTCCGAGGAACGCTGGATTTCATAAAGGGCTCCGAGGGCTCTGTGGGACGCGAGCGCGAGGAAGTAATGCTGCTTTCACCGAAGGTAAGAAACCGTTCCGTTCCTCTCATGCTTTCGGGAGAAGCGGACGTTGACGGACATCATGCGGTCAGCATAGGAAAGATGGACGAGCAGAAGCTGTTCTATCTTATGAGCCGCGGACTGGATTTGGAAGAGGCTAAAAAGCTTGTAGTCGAGGCAGCAATCGCGCCTGTTTTGGCACGTATCCCGGACAAGGAGCTTGCTGACGAAATAAGAAATGAGATAGAAGGGAGAATAGCCGATGATAAATGATGCACAGGAGTTCCGCAGGGACTTTCCTCTTTTGGCACAGAATATGAACGGCAAACCCATTGTCTATCTCGACAACGGCGCGACAACACAGAAGCCGGAGAGCATGATTCATGCAGTATGCGGCTACTACGGAGGCTGCAACGCGAACCCTCACCGCGGAGCATACGCTCTCTCCGTTGAGGCTACGGACATATACGAAAATGCGCGTGAGCGCGTGCGCAAGTTTATCAACGCAAAAAAGTCCAACGAGATTATTTTCACTAAAAATGCCACTGAAGCGCTGAACCTTGTTGCGTACAGCTACGGTCTTACGAATATCAAGGAAGGCGACGAAATCGTAATAACTATCGCGGAGCACCACAGCAATCTAGTGCCGTGGCAGCATGTGGCTCATTCAAAGGGCGCGGTGCTCAAATACATCTACCTTGAAGAGGATGGAAATCTGTCCGAGGAAGATATACAGACGAAGATTACGGAAAAAACAAAGCTTGTTGCGGTTACACAGGTATCAAATGTGCTGGGACTTGTAAATCCCGTCAGGGAAATCGCTGACAGGGCTCACGGTGTCGGTGCCGTTGTGGTGGTTGACGGCTCTCAGAGCGTTGCACACATGGCGGTTGATGTTCAGGCTTTGGACGCGGATTTCTTCGCTTTTTCCGGACATAAAATGCTGTCTCCTATGGGAATCGGCGTGCTCTACGGCAGAGAAAAGCTTCTCGACGCTATGCCTCCGTTCCTCAGGGGTGGAGATATGATTGAGTATGTAGAGGAACAAACGACCACCTATGCAGAGCTTCCTGCAAAATTCGAGGCAGGAACGCAGAACGTGGGCGGTGCCGCGGGACTTACGGCAGCTGTTGATTACCTCGAAAAGCTCACCTTTGAACGTATTACGGCGATTGAAAAGGATTTGGTTGACTACGCTCTGCCGCAGCTCCGGGAGCTGCCGTTTATCGAGCTTTACGGCTGCGATACGAAGCGTGATAATAAGACCGGAATCATTACCTTCAATGTAAAGGACGTCCACCCACATGATGTTGCGACGATTCTTGACGCGGAGGGAGTTGCCGTCCGTGCAGGACATCACTGCGCTCAGCCTCTGATGAAAT
>NZ_CDXDFU010000154.1:0-6241 GCF_978017985.1 Schwartzia sp. (in: firmicutes)
CATATACTGACTAATCCTAAGTCAATGTACTTTGCGATACATACAATCATCGGATTTTTCGCAACGGAAGAATGAACCTTTTGTATGTGTTTCAGAAAAATTTAGGCAAAAAGCCACAAATCAAATTGACAATGATTATTATGAGTGATACGATTTAAATTAAAGAGCTTCCATATATATAATTTATATATTTGTTTACAGAAGAAAAGAGTTTTACCTTGAAACACCATTGTATCGTAACAAATGAAAATGATTTTTTAAGCCTTTCCAAATGAATGGAAAGGCTTTTATAGTTTTCGCTTATAGCTGTACCTGTATCGGTATTAAACGGGCTTGGGAATAAGTTTATGGGGAAAGGATTTTGTATGGATATAAAAATCATTTATCTGACAAATGACGGACGCAGGTATGCGGCAATGAAGGACTCCTGTCTTTGGCTGCAGGAGGAAGGAAAGATATCTGACCTTTGCATGCCGGTAATGATGGAAAAATCCAGCGAGTGGAACTTTGGTTGGGAACGCAAGCTGTCGGGAGCAAGTCTTGTTGTGGCCCGCTTCTTTAATAATGTAACGAAGTCTGCTTTTTGGGACTCCTGCATGGAATACATGAAGTCGCATAACATTCCGTTTTTGATGGATTCCGTTAAGGAGAATCTTTCATGGGGAATAGACGAGGCTCCTGCACGCCGTCTTAAGAGCTATACGTTCTATGCGGGCCGCACGAACTTCAATCATTTTTGGCTTTATGCGTCATCGCTTTACGATTCTTCGGTAGTTGATGTGCCTGAGCCGAAGCAGAAATGCTGGGCGGGTATCTACCACAAGGGCATGGACGGACTCTGCATGACCGATCTTGATGCGTACCGTACGGGGTATTGTAAGGACGGCCTCCCGACGCTGGGTATTCTTTTCTATCGTGATGAATGGATCTGGGAGGATCTTGATTATATTGACGCGCTTGTTTCTGAGGCAGAGGCCCAAGGATATAACGCAATTCCTGTCTTTACTAACCAGGTGCCGGACCCGGCGTCCGGTATGCCATCCATGCGCGAGGTTATAACAAAATATTTCACAAAGGACGGAAAATCTGTAGTTGACGCAGTCATGACGACAATGAAGTTTTCTCAGACTGGCAACGGCAGCCTGACGGCAGAGGATTTCAAAAAGCTGGGTGTGGTGTGGCTTGCTGCCTATACGCTTTTGACGCAGGAGGAAGACTGGCGCGCGAACAGTGAGGGCATGAACGCCGTCGAGACATCTATCGGCGCTGCTCTGCCTGAGCTTGACGGTGTTATCCACGGCGTACCTATTTCATGCAAATATGTCATGCCGGACGGAGCAATAAATTATCGTCCGATGCCTGAGCGTGTAAGGGCAATGATAAAGAAGGCGGGCAAGTGGGCGCTTCTCCACCGCATGAAGAACGAGGATAAGAAGATCGCTCTTATCTTCCATAACTATCCTCCGAAGAATTACAATATCGGAAGCGCGTCTGGCCTTGATACAATGGAGAGCGCGCGGCTTCTGCTTGAGCGCATGAAGGAAGAAGGATATCTTCTGGATTTTGTACCCGAAAGCGCAGAAGCGTTTATCAAACTCATGACATCACATGCTACGAACGATCTGAGCCTTATGACGGACAGACAGGCTGAGGAATGTGAAAAACTGCCTGCCGGGGAATATATTGAGTATTTCAATACGCTTCCTGAGGAAGCTAAGTCCCGCATGACAGAGCAGTGGGGCGAGGCTCCGGGCAGCATTATGCTGTCTGAGAAAGGAAATATTCTTGTGCCCGGTACTATGGACGGAAACGTGTTCCTTACTGTGCAGCCGGCGCGTCAGTATGGCATGGACCCGCAGCGTGTGTATCATGATCCGTCGATTTCACCGACACATCAGTATCTGGCATTTTATTATTGGCTCAGAAATGTGTTCAAGGCAGATGCTGTTATCCATTTCGGTACTCACGGCAACGTAGAGTGGCTGCCGGGTAAAGCGGTAGGCCTTGATGAGGCAAGCTATCCGGATATCGCCATAGGAGAGCTGCCAAATATATATCCGTATCTCATGACAATCGCTGGCGAGGGAATTATCGCTAAACGCCGTTCCGGCGCCTGCCTTATCGGATATCTCCCGGCTCCTACGGCTGATGCCGGCGCTTTTGATGAGATTGCAGAGCTTGAAAAGCTCATTGATGAGTATGCGCATTTCAACAGTCAGAAGGACGGTCAGGCAGAGGCGCTTGAGGAAAGGATTCGTGAGCTTGCGAAAAAAGCGGAGATGGACGAGTCTATTCCGTACGAAGACGGAATGAAATTTGAGGATTATCTCCGTGAGCTTCATTCTTATATAGAGGACCTGCAGGACAGCGAGATTCATGTGGGCCTGCATGTTTTGGGACAGCCTCCTGCAGGGGAAATTCTCGTAAGCGAGGTGGAGCACCTTCTGCGTCTTTCCAACGGCAGGATTCCCGCGCTCATGGACCTTTGGGCGGAGAAATTCGATACGACGCAGGAGGCTCTTGAAAAAGACCCGACTGTATTGATTGAATCGCTGAATAAGACGGCGGGCGAGGTTATGAATATTATCCGCTCGGAGAGCCACGCTTTTGTTGCGGCTCTAGCAGAGGAGGATTTCACGGAATCTGCTGTAGAGGCTGTTATGCGTCTGCCGATGATAGCGGAAGGCCCGTCCGAGTGGCAGGAGAAGCTCCGCGCTCTTGCGGACTTCATTGTAACGGAAATCGTTCCGCGCCTTATGCGTGCCACGGACGAAATGCAGCATACGATGGATGCTCTTTCCGGCGGCTATGTTCCGGCAGGACAGTCCGGTGCGCCAAGTGCGGGTGGTGTAGACCTTCTGCCGTCGGGCAAAAACTTCTACGCGGCAGACCCCCGTGCGCTTCCTTCCGAGGCTGGCTGGCTTACGGGCAAAAAGCTTGCGGATAAGATGATTGAGCGTTACATCACGGAGCAGGGACATTATCCGGAGAATATCGGCATGGTGCTGTGGTCCGGTCCGAATATGCGAAGCAGCGGTCAGGATATCGCGGAGTTCTTCTATCTTCTCGGGGTGCGCCCTGTATGGCAGAGAGGAAGCCTTCGTGTGACGGGGCTTGAGATTATCCCGAAAAATGAGCTCAAACGTCCACGTATAGACGTGACGGCGCGCATCAGCGGCCTTTTCCGCGATACGCTGCCGCAGATTGCGGAGCTTATGGATCAGGCTGTGCTCATGGTGGCGGAGCTTGATGAGAGCGACGAAGACAACTTTGTAAGAAAGCATATCCGCGAGGACAGCGAGGCGCTGAAGGCTTCGGGAACATCTGCGGACGATGCATGGCGCAGCGCGGCATACCGTGTATTCGGCGATGCTCCGGGAACCTACGGTACAGGCATCAATCTCCTGCTCGATTCGAAGAACTGGGAGAACGAGAATGATATGGCAGATGTTTACGTACGCTGGGGCGGCCATGTATTCGGCGGCGGCAGACGAGGAGAGTTCCAGCCGGAGCTCTTCAAAAAGCGCCTTTCAACGACTGAGCTCACGGTTCAGAATCAGGAAAATCATGATATGAATATCCTGAGCTCCGACGATTACAACGGTTTCCAGGGCGGTATGGTCGCGGCAATCAAGAGCTTCGGAGGGAAGGCGCCGGTTTCCTACGTCGGTGACAGCGCGAACCGCGGCAACCCGAAAATCCGCACGGTGGCAGAGGAAATGAAGCGTGTTGTACGCTCCGAATCGCTGAATCCGAAATACATTGAAGGTCTTATGCAGCACGGCTACAAGGGCGCCATGGACATGGCGAACCGCCTGAACATCAGCTTCCAGTGGGATGCGACGAGCAATGTCATGGAAGACTGGATGTACGAGGACTATGCGAAGAAATACGCGTTTGATGAAAAAGTGCAGAAATGGATGAAAAAAGTCAACCCGTGGGCACTTCAAAATATCGCTGAAACGCTTCTTGAGGCGGAGCAGCGCGGCATGTGGGATGCCAAGGACGAAACGAAGGAACAGCTTCGCGAGCTGTATCTCTCTGTTGAGGGTGAGCTTGAGGAAGACGACGATGAGGATTAAGAAGGAGAGTTTTATAGTATGAAAAGAAAGAGCACATTCCCGTTTACGGCTATTATCGGACAGGAGGATATGAAAAAAGCTCTTATCCTGAACGTTGTAAATCCGCGTCTGGGCGGTGTTTTGATTCAGGGCGAGAAGGGTACGGCAAAATCAACGACGGTCCGCGCTCTTGCTGAGCTTCTGCCGCCGCGTCAGTGCATCGTTGGCTGCCGTTTCCATGACGACCCGAATGACAAGACGAACTGGTGCGATGAGTGCCATGAGAAATATGATTCAGCTGAGCCTGAGATTGAGCTTCTTCCGATGCGCGTTACGGAGCTTCCTGTCAGCGCAACAGAGGACCGCGTTGTCGGTACTCTGGACATTGAGGCTGCTATCCGCGAGGGTAAACGCTCCTTTGAGCCGGGTATCCTTGCAGAGGCAAACCGCAACATTCTCTACGTTGACGAAATCAATCTTCTTGACGACCATGTAGTTGACGTTCTTCTTGACTCCGCAGCTATGGGAATCAATACGGTCGAGCGTGAGGGTATTTCCTACTCCCATCCGGCCCGTTTCTCTCTCGTAGGAACGATGAACCCTGAGGAGGGCGATATCCGTCCGCAGCTTCTTGACCGTTTTGCTCTGTCTGTTTACATCACGGGTGAAAAGGATCTCGACAAGCGTGCAGAGGTCATCAAACGCCGTCTGGAATATGAGGACGATCCGGAAGCATTCAATGCAAAATGGGCTGAGGAGCAGGAGAAGGAAGTTCACCGCATTGAACGTGCGATTAAGCTTCTCCCGCAGGTTACAGTAACAAATGAAATTTTGCGTATGGCAGCAGAGATTTCCATTACGCTGGGCGTAGAGGGGCACCGCGCTGATATCACGCTTATCAAAACAGCTGAGACTATCGCGGCTGTAGACGGACATACGGAGGTTACGAAGGAAGACCTGCGAACGGCTGCGCGACTTGCGCTGCCTCATCGTATGCGCCGCCGTCCGTTCGAGGAGCAGAAGCTGGATTGGGAAAATGTTGACAAGGTGATTGACGCATGAGACGGCTTGGCTATCCTTTTGCCGCTCTCTGTCGCCTGGAAAAAGCCAAAAGCGCTGTAATGATGGCGCTTGTAAATCCCAATGCGGGCGGACTTTTGGTGAGCGGAGAAAAAGGAATCGGAAAATCGACGCTCGGACGCGCTGCGCGCGAGCTCGTAGATATGCCGTGGGTTGCGGTTCCCGTTAGCGTCTCGGAGGACCGCCTTTTCGGCTCAATTGATGCCGAGGCGGCTGTCCGTCTGGGCAAGCGAAAGCTTCAGCCGGGCTTGCTTGATGAAGCAGACAGCGGTATCATTTATGTCGATGATGCGAATCTTCTGCGTGAGGACATACTGTCCTCTATCCTCGGGGTTCGTGAAGCCGGAGGCTACCGCCTGGAGCGCGACGGCCTTTCAGAGCAGTGCGATACGAAATACACGGTGCTTGCAGTTATGACACCGGAGAGCGGAACTCTTGGCGCTTCCGCTCTTGACCGTTTCGGCATGTTCGTCTCCATTGATGAAATGTCGGATGAAGAAGCGCGTATGGAAATCATGCAGCGCGTTCTTTCATATGAGAAAAACGGTGAAGCCTTCCGAAAAGAGTGGCAGGCGGAAACAGAAAAGCTGAAGAAGCAGATTGCGGATGCCCGCGTGCTTCTGCCCGACGTAGAGGCATCAGACGCGATGATTCGCCTTGCCGCGGTCTACACAATGAAGGCGAACGTGGCAGGACACCGCGCGGATATTTATCTGATCGAAGCGGCTCGTGCCGTTGCGGCTCTCGCAGGACGTACGTACATTCTGCCGAAGGATTTGGAGAGGGCGGCGGAGTTTGTTCTGCCGCACCGTATGCGCCCTGAACCGCCGCAGGCTGAGGAGCCTTTTCAGCAGACTCAGCAGGAGACGCAGGCACCGGAGCCGCAGAACAAAAAGGAACCGCCTCCGCCGCAGGAAATGTTTGAACAGCCCCCGACTCCCGAAAACGATAAGATTGACACGGAAGAGCATGAGGGTAATAATGAACAGGATAAAGATGATCGCGAGCACATGGAAAATCCGAATGCGGGCAATGATGAGCGCGTCGATGCAGCTGACCAGAATGTAACGCTGCCGCCGGTCTGGATTGAGCCTGTCAAG
>NZ_CDXDFU010000155.1:0-4245 GCF_978017985.1 Schwartzia sp. (in: firmicutes)
ACAGTAAGTACAGACTTCGATATCTCCGACCGTCTTTACTTCGAGCCGCTGACTCCGGAAGATGTTCTCAACATCATTGACCAGGAGGAGCCGGAGGGTGTTATTGTACAGTTTGGCGGACAGACTGCAATCAACCTCGCATCTTCCCTGCAGAAGGCAGGCATAAAGATTTTCGGTACATCTGTTGACGGAATTGACCGCGCAGAGGACCGTGAGCGCTTCGATGAGGTACTCAATCAGACACAGATTCCGCGTCCGCGTGGAATCAGCGTCACGACTGTAGAAGAAGCATTCAAGGGCGCTGCGGATATCGGCTATCCGTGCATGGTTCGTCCTTCCTACGTTCTCGGCGGACGCGCTATGGAAATCGTTTATAACGAAGAAGAGCTTCGCGATTACATGAGCCGCGCAGTTAAAGTAACCCCGGACCACCCTGTACTGGTAGACAGATATATGGAAGGTACAGAGGTCGAGGTAGACGGAATCTCCGACGGAATAGACGTAGTAATCCCGGGTATCATGGAGCACGTCGAAAGAGCAGGCGTACACTCCGGTGACAGTATCGCCGTATACCCGCCGCAGACACTTTCCGCGAAGGTTATTTATACAATCATTGATTACACGAAACGACTGGCATTGAACCTTCACGTTAAAGGTCTGCTCAACATCCAGTATGTTGTTGTAAACGATGAAGTCTATGTAATCGAGGTTAATCCGCGTTCCAGCCGTACGGTACCGTTCCTGAGCAAAATCACGGACGTAAAAATGGTGAATGTTGCTACACGGGTAGCTATGGGCGAAACCCTCAAGAGCATGGGCTTCAAATCCGGACTTGTTCAGCCGCGTCCGTATGTAGCAGTCAAAGCGCCTGTATTCTCCTTCGCGAAAATGCAGGATGTAGATATCTCCCTCGGACCTGAAATGAAGTCCACAGGCGAGGTCATGGGCATAGATTATCACTACGCACGTGCGCTTTATAAAGCAATCACAGGCGCAGGAATGAATGTCCCGACAGAAGGAAAAATCCTCTTCACTGTCGCGGATAAAGACAAAGCTGAAATGAAGCAGCTTGCAAAAGCATATTCTGAGATTGGCTTCCAGCTGATTGCAACAGAAGGAACAGCAAAAGCAATTCACTCCCTCGGAATTGATGCCGATGTGGTAGGAAAAGTACATGAGAGAAGCAGCGATATTATTCAGCTCATCAAAAACGGACAGATTGGCATGGTAATCAACACGCTGACTCAGGGCAAGCACTCTGCCAAAGACGGATTCAAGATCCGCCGTGCAACGGTTGAGCATGGTATTGCCTGCCTCACTTCCCTTGATACAGCATGGGAGGTACTGCGTGTCCTGTCCTTTATGAAAGAGCGTCGTCTTGTATATGCCCTGGCATTGCAGGATTATGTCGGTGGTGGTGATGGCCTTGCCTAAGATTGCAGTTGATGCTTCCGTAATAATAAACGAACAGGTCAGTGAAGATGTATTTCGCCTTGAGCTGCTCTGCCCTGAGATAGCTGCCAATTCGAAGCCCGGCATGTTTGTGCAGGTAAGAATCGACAAGGGAATGCTTCTTCTCCGACGTCCCTTCGGTATTGCAGATGTAAAAGATAAATCTATCACAGTTTTTTACCGTGTACTGGGTGAAGGCACAAAAGCCCTCACCTCGGTAAAATCCGGTGATTCACTGAACGTGCTCGGCCCTCTTGGAAACGGCTTCAAAACTGATGCCAAACGTCCGCTGCTGGTAGGCGGTGGAATGGGACTTGCTCCGTTACTGTACCTTGCCCGTTATTATCAGGGAAAGGCAGATATACTTATTGGTGGCAGAAATAAGCAGGAAATTTTCTGGGAAGAATATTTTCGTTCGTATGCGAATAACATTTTCATCACTACGGATGACGGTTCTGTTGGAACGAAAGGCTTTACAACAAATCTTTTGCCACAGCTTTTGACAGATACGAAATACGACCTTGTTGCAGTATGCGGACCGGGAATCATGATGCAGCTTATTTCCGACATTGCTGCGAAATATGAAGTACCGTGCCAGGTCTCTCTTGAGAAAAGAATGGCATGCGGCCTCGGAGCATGTCTGTCCTGTGCGGTAGACACAAAAGACGGACAGCGCAAAAAAGTCTGCAAGGACGGTCCTGTTTTTTGGGCAGAGGAGGTTCAGATATGATTGAATCTTCAAGACTGAAAACAACACTTCTCGGGATTCCCATGAACAGCCCGGTAATGACAAGCTCCGGTACGTTCGGATTTGGTGAGGAATTTGATGAATTTCTTGATTTGGAAGGTCTGGGCGGAGTATTTGTCAAAGGTACAACGTTATTACCCCGGAGAGGAAATGATGGAGTCCGAATCGCAGAAACTCCTGCAGGAATGCTAAACTGCATCGGTCTTGAAAATCCGGGAGTTGATGTTTTCTTAAATGAAACACTGCCGCGTATCGCAAAGTACAACATGAACGTTTTCGTCAATATATCCGGCAGTTCTGCTGAAGAATACGGAATATTGGCTGAAAAGCTTGATGTAGATGGAGTGGCAGGTATTGAACTGAACGTTTCCTGTCCTAACGTAAAGGACGGGGGCATTATCTTCGGTACAGACCCGAAAGCTGCAGCAAGTGTTGTAAGAGAAGCAAAAAAACACACATCAAAGCCTGTTATATTGAAGCTGTCGCCTAATGTCACCGACATAACAGAAATCGCAAAAGCCTGCGAAGATGCCGGAGCAGATGCGCTTTCGCTAATCAACACGCTCATGGGAATGGCTATTGATATCAAGACATGGAAGCCGGTTCTTGGAAACATCACCGGCGGACTTTCAGGTCCATGTGTCAAACCTGTCGCACTTCGACTTGTCTGGCAGACGGCACAGGCAGTCAACATTCCGATTATAGGGCAGGGCGGAATATCCACAGCAGAAGATGCTATTGAGTTCTTCCTTGCAGGAGCATCCGCGGTATCTGTTGGTACTGCAAATTTCGTTGACCCGTATGCCACAACAAAAATAATACAGGGCCTGGACGATTATCTTGAAAAAAATAATCTCTCCAATATCTCTGAGCTTGTTGGAAAACTGAAAATGGATTAAGGAGGTGCAGGATGGCTGATAACCGTTTAATTGTTGCTTTAGACGTGCATACTCTTGATGACGTAAAAAAACTGGTGGAAGAGCTGGGAGACGCTGTTTCATTCTATAAAGTAGGAATGGAACTTTATTACAGCGCAGGCCCCGGTGTAATCGACTACCTGAAGGAAAAAAATAAAAATATATTCTTGGACCTGAAGCTCCACGATATTCCGAACACAGTTTCAGAAGGACTGTGTTCCCTGATGAAGCACGGCGTATCCATATTTAACGTCCACGCTTCCGGCGGATATACGATGATGAAAACTGCTTCCGACAAAATCCGGCAGGAGGCTGAAAAGCTGAACATTGAGCCGCCGAAGCTGATTGCAGTAACTGTTTTGACAAGTATGAATGAACAGGACTGGAAGGATATGGGTAACACGGATTTAATATCCGACAGAGTTGTACGGCTTGCGAAGCTGGCTAAAAAAGCCGGGATGGACGGAGTTGTTGCATCTCCTCAGGAGGCTGCCATGATACGTCAGGCTTGCGGAGAAGATTTCCTTATCGTTACTCCGGGAGTACGTCCTGCAGGTTCGGCTGTTAACGACCAGAGCCGTATAGCGACTCCTGCCGCTGCATTGCAAAACGGAGCAACACACCTCGTAATAGGCAGACCAATCCGTGCTGCTGAAAGCCCAAAACAAGCGGCTCTCAAAATACTGGAAGAAATGGAGAATGCTGTAAAATGATGACAGAAGAACAGATCAAAGACATATTCGTAAAGACCAACGCTGTTATGGAAGGTCACTTCTTGCTGACTTCCGGACTGCACAGCCCGATGTATGTTGAAAAATTCAATGTCCTTCAGCACCCGGAATATACTGAAATCCTCTGCAAAGAACTGGCAGAGCGTTTCAAGGATGAAAAAATCGATACAGTTGTCGGACCGATGACCGGCGGAATCCTGCTTGCACATGAGACAGGAAAAGCTCTCGGAACCCGTGCTATTTTCACAGAGCGTGAAAACGGACACATGACATTCCGCAGAGGCTTCCACCTTGAAAAGGGCGAGCGTGTCCTGATTGTCGAAGATATCGTAACAACAGGCGGCTCGGTAAAAGAAGTAATCGACGTAGTAAAAGCTGAGGGCGGCATCCCTGTAGC
>NZ_CDXDFU010000156.1:0-8111 GCF_978017985.1 Schwartzia sp. (in: firmicutes)
ATGTTGATGCTTTTGACCAGCCGGGGGTTGAAGCATACAAGAAAATCATGGGGCCGAAAATAGCGGCGCTTGGAAGGAATTCTTTGAAGGCATGACGGTTGACGAGTTCATGGAATATTTTTATGCAAATCTGACACCTGAGGGAAAGAAATATCTTTTGCCTGTCATGTTTGCATCAGTGATTTGCGGAACAGGAATCAGCAGCTGTCTGGTTTCGGAGCCCGAGCCGGCTCCTATTGTGAAGCTGCCGCAGCGTGCTGAGGTTTCGACCGGGAGCGCAGACAGCGCGCCCGTTGCTGTGCCGATAGCAAAACCGGTGGTGCTGCATTCGCCTTTTTCGGCTGAGCACAATGAAAGAGAACAGGTTCATAAAAGCCTGCAGACGGCATCTGTGAAAGGGCCGGATGAAAAAACAGAACGCACGCGTTCACGCAAAGAGCCTGTGAAGCTTGTGGGGACAGCAAGCTCATCTGCCGGAGTGATGGCAGTTTTTTCCCGGGGGAATGAACATTGGAGCATGGCTCCCGGGGAGCGGCACGGAGATGTCGAGCTTTTGGAGCTTACTGAAGCCGCTGCTGTAGTAGAAACATCTGAAGGAATACTCACCCTGCGTCTTTCGGGACGCTGAGGAGGAAAATGTATTGAGGATTTATGGGACCCCAAAATTTAAAACGGCGATATTTTCGTTTTTGGCGGCGTTTTGCTTTTGGAACGCAGATGCCGGAGCAGAGCAGGTTACTCTGAATGTGTCTGACGGAAATGTGCGCGATGTTCTTTCAATGGTGTCCCGTCTGGGTGATATCAATCTTGTAGTAGATGATTCTGTGCAAGGCCTGGTATCTATGCGGCTGGACGGGGTAGAGCCTGATGACGCGGTAGAACTGATTGCCGCGGCTAAGGGACTTGCCGTGGAACGGCGCGGAGATGTTTTTGTAGTTAGTTCGATAAAGCCCGAGAATTCAGCTTTTTACCGTATGTATACGTATCCTCTGCAATATGCTGAACTTGATACGGTAAGAGAAGCGGTTTCCATGGCTTTAAGAAAAGCTGACCGGAAGGAAAGCAGCCCGTCAAAGGAAACGGGCGGTTCGGGTGTAGGAGCTGCGGAGCGTGTACTTGCTGATTCGGGGACAAATACGCTTGTGCTTTACGGTACCGCGGCAGAAAATGAGGCGGCGAGGCGTATAGTAAGGGCGCTTGACCAGCCGATAAAACAGGTATCGTTGGAAGCAAAGGTAATTGCGATTTCCAAAGAAGCTTCAAAGAAACTTGGTGTAGAATGGGAATGGTCTAAGGTACCTCAGTATCCTGAGTACACTAAAGACTATGAATCGAGAAGACATTCTGTGCAGAATCCGGACGGTTCATATACGACAGTAACGGAATCCGTTCCCAAGGAAACTGCTGAACGGACGTGGAAGAACGGCGAGTCGATGCCGGGAATTATACGGTTCGGACACGGGCCGGGCGGCCATCCTTTTGAATTCTACTATGGAGCGCAGATACAGGCTCTGATAACCGACGGCAAGGCAAAGCTTCTGGCGCGTCCAAACATCACGACACTTCAGGGGCGTGAAGCCCAGATAAATATCGGGGGCGAGGTTCCCGTACCGGTGGTGACGTCGACGAATACCGCGACAACGACAAGTATCACATATCGTGATGCCGGAATCATTCTTCGCTGTACACCTCGTGTGAATCCCGACGGGGCCATCACCACAAAGGTACATACCGAGGTCAGCTCACCGCTTTACGTTGATTCATTGAAAGCATATCAGTTTCAAAAGAGGTCGGCAGATACGGTTGTCCGTCTGAAGGATGGAGAGACAATGGTAATCGGAGGGCTGATCGGGAGTGAGGAATCAAAATCGCTTTCGAAGGTTCCTTTCCTTGGAGATTTACCTATATTGGGTGCATTTTTCCGCAGCGTCAGAAAAAGCAAATCCGATTCAGAAATTATGATTTTTCTTACAGCCCATGTGCTGGATGAAGGGGAATCTCCTGCCATAAAGTCTTCGGAAGATTTTGAAAAAGAAAATAAAAGCAAATAATACGGGACTATATCCGTTTGATATATGTTTGATATATTTGGTATAATATACTGAGTGATTTGCGAGAGGAGACAAGATTCATTATGTCTATAAAAATTTTGATTGCAGATGACCATGCTCTGCTGCGACAGGGAATTAAGCGCGTTTTGAATTTCGAGGAAGATCTCGAGGTTGTAGGAGAGGCAGAAGACGGACAGGAAGCTCTTGCCCGTACTCTTGTGCTGCAGCCGGATATTTTGCTGCTTGACCTCAATATGCCTAATCTCAGCGGACTTGAGGTAACAAAGCAGCTTCAGGCAGCTAAGTCGCGCACGCGCATTATCGCGCTTACCATTCACGGCAGCGATAAATATGTGCTCGAAATGCTCCGCAACGGTGCGCTTGGGTATCTTCTTAAAGATGTTGAGCCGACAATGCTCATCAAGGCAATTCACGTAGTAAATAATGGCGATGCTTTTGTATATCCGAAGCTTGCCGAGCGTATTTTCGGCGGTCTTCAGGAAGGCGAGGATGTCAACGAGAAGGCACGCGAGATGTGGAGAGAGGGCCGCGCTGAGCGCCTTACGCCGCGCGAGATGGACGTTCTTTCCTGTATCGCTAAGGGCTTCTCAAATCAGGATATTGCGCAGGCTCTTTTCGTAAGTGAAAAAACGGTTAAAAACCATCTTACAAATATCTTCCGCAAACTCAATGTTAATGACCGCACGCAGGCGCTTATCTATGTTCTTAAACACAAGATAATGACGCTTGAGTAAATTTGTTCATAAGTTGACAGTGTCGATATGACCGTTGTACTATAAAGTGAGAATTATCTGGGGCTTTATGGGGACTTGGTCTTCGTATCAGAGACAGGAGTCTCAGCACCCATTAGTGTCATACATATGATGGAATTGCATAAAGAAAGTTGACGGGGTAAGGTTCCGCCAGGAATAAAGAGAAGCCGGTGAGATGCCGGCACGGTCACGCCACTGTATGACAGAGTCGGCAGAAACGATGACACTGAACGCGGGCGCGAGTCCAAGTTCGGGAAAGCTTTTGCACGGCAATGATGTCGAGTCAGGATATCTGCCTTCCCAACAATCACCGTTTGTACCCACGAGCGAAGGGAAGGGGATTTAAATTGTATCAGCAGGCCTTCCTGGGGGAAGGTCTTTTCTTTTTGCACTTAGCTGCTTTATACAATATAGGAGGGTAATCGGAATGGCAGGAATTTTTTATGGAATCGGCGTAGGACCGGGAGATCCGGACCTTTTGACGATGAAAGCCGTCAATACCATTCGAAAAGTTGACGTGCTTATTGCACCGAAAACCGAGAAAAAAGACGGCAGTGTAGCATATGATATTGCTAAGCCGTATCTTCGGGACGACGTACAGATTGTATATCAGGTTTTCCCGATGGTTAAGCATTTCGAACAGTCTACAGATGCCTGGGAATCGAATGTACAGGAAATTCTCGGCTTCCTTGAACAGGGGAAGAATGTAGGCTTCCTGACGTTGGGCGATGCTATGTTTTTCAGCACCTATATCTATATTTTCCGTCTGCTTGAGAAAAAAGGCGTAAAAATTGAGACCATTCCGGGTATTCCGGCATTCATTGCAATCGGCAGCCATCTTGGCTGGCCTATCGTTGAGGGAAATGATGTGCTGAGCATTATTCCGGCGACGGCAGACAAAGAAACTATTGAAAAGGTTATGGAGGTTTCGGATAATGTAGTCCTTATGAAGGTCTACAAAAACTTCCCTGAAATTGCCGACCTTCTTGTGAAGAATAAAATGATAGAAAACTCTGTTATGGTCAGCCGTGTAGGCATGCCGGATGAGGAACGCATTGACGATATCCTCGCCCGCAAGGACCAGCCGGTCAACTATCTGTCTACCGTCCTGGCACGCAGGACGCCGGAGAAATAAGATGGCGGCGGTATTACCGGTCAGTTTCAAGCTGGTCGGAAAAAAGTGTGCTGTTATCGGCGGCGGAGCTGTGGCACTGCGCAGAGTGAAGGCTCTTCACGAAGCAGGGGCACAGATTCGTGTTATTGCACCGGAGATAGATTCCGAGCTTTTGAAATTCACACGGGAAGAAAATATTGAGTGGATTGCCGAGCCGTTTACGGCATCACTCGTCTTGGGAATGTTTCTTGTTGTGTGCGCTACCAATGATGAGTCCGCAAACCGTTCTGCTGCCTGGGCAGCAAAGGCTACGGGTGCTCTGGTGAATATGGCGGCTCCTCCGATGGATCTCAGCGATTTGATGTTCCCGGCCTTTGCTGAAAAGGACGGACTTTTGCTGACGGCGTCAACAAATGGAGCAAGCCCGGAGCTTTCACGCAAACTGCGTCAGGAGCTGGAGGGTATTATTGATGTTTACGGGCCATGGCTCGAGATATTGGCACCTATACGTGAAGAAATGAAAGAAAAGCTTGCCGGGAGCACTGCACGTCAAGCCTTCTGGCGGGAGGCTCTTGACGATGCTGTCATGGCTCTCGTTAAAGAGAAGAAGTATGATGAGGCGGAGGCACAGGTAAGAAATGCAATTGGTCGTTTTGGGACTGAATCATAAAACAGCACCGGTTGAAGTAAGGGAAAGGTTTTCTTTAACAAAGGAACAGATACATAATGGTCTGCGTCATTTGAGCGAATACGGAGGAATTGACGAAGCTGTTGTGCTTTCCACCTGCAACCGCAATGAAATATATGCAGTTGTTGATATGGATACCGATGAATCAGAGATTTTAAAGAATTTCTGGTCTGATCTCACCGGAAATGAAGATGATGTCAGCGAGTATCTCTATAAATTTTCGGATGAAGAGTGTATCCGTCATCTGTTCAACGTGGCATCCAGTCTTGATTCTCTCGTAATCGGAGAAGGACAGATTCTGAGCCAGGTAAAGCAGGCGTACGCCATAGCCCATGAGGAGGGCGCTACCAGTACAATACTGAATACGCTTTTCCATCGTGCTATTGCTACAGGAAAACGTGTCCGCACGGAAACCCGAATAGCGTTTAATGCTGTTTCGGTCAGTTATGCGGCTGTTGAGCTTGCACGCCAGATTTTCGGCGAGCTGGACCAGTCGTCGGCACTTATTTTCGGTGCAGGCAAAATGGCTGAGCTTACGGCTGAAAATCTCGTGGGACGCGGCGTTAAAAAAATATATGTAGCGAACCGTCATAGGGACAAAGCTGAGGAAATGGCTGAAAAATTCCACGGCGAGGCTGTTGCATTTGATGAAGCGCTGCTTCATACCTCGAATTTCGATGTTGTTGTAACATCGACGGGTTCTCCCCATTATGTGGTGACACCGTGGGAAACGCAGCTTGCCATGAAAAAACGTCACGGCCGTCCGCTGGTTTTCATTGATATTGCTGTCCCGCGAGATGTTGACCCTGAGGTTGACACTATTCCGGGAGTTACTGTCTATAACATAGATGACCTTGAGGAGGTTGTAGATGAACATAGGCAGGAGCGCGAGAAAGAGGCCCATGAGGCAAGGCATATTGTCGATGAAGAAGTAAAATCCATTCAGGATAAATTCCAGTATTTATCCTTTCAGCCTCTTATGGCACGCCTTTCGAAGCGTGCAGACAAGGTGCGCCGCCGTGAGCTTCGTCGTGCGCTTGGAAAGTTGCCGGATATTTCGGAAGGCGACCGCAGGATTGTTGAGCAGATGTCAAAGATGATAGTCCGCAAGCTCTTACGGTTCCCGATGATGGAAATCAATGCGGCGGCAGGCACGGACCGCGAGCAGTTCTACATTGAGGCTATGCGGAGCCTGTTTAAATTAGATTTTATCGGAGAGGCAGAGGCAAGTGAGACAGAAAATCATAATTGGGACGCGCAGCAGTAAGCTGGCACTCTGGCAGGCTGATTATGTAGCCGAGTGTCTGCGTAAACAATATCCCGGAATCGTGGTTGAAGAAAAAAAGATGACGACAAAGGGAGATAAAATTTTAGACGCGCCACTGGCAAAAATTGGCGGCAAGGGGCTTTTTACAAAGGAGCTCGAAGAGGAAATGCTTGCGGGCGGTATTGACCTTGCGGTTCACAGCCTTAAGGATATGCCTACGGAGGTTCCGGAAGGGCTTATCATCACTGCAGTTACAAAGCGTTTTGACCCGGGTGATGCGGTTGTATGCCCGAAATACAAAACATTGGATGCCCTTCCGCAGGGTGCGCGTGTAGGTACGTCAAGTCTCAGACGCCGTGCTCAGATTCTTGCTGTTCGCCCGGATTTGGAGCTTATAGACCTGAGGGGCAACGTGAACACAAGACTCAGAAAGCTTGATGAGGGTGAGTACGACGCTATTATCCTTGCTGTGGCAGGATTGAAGCGCCTTGGCTTCGGAGACCGCATTACGGAGGTCCTGCCGAAGTCCATGTGTCTGCCTGCTGTCGGACAGGGAGCGCTTGCAATTGAAGCCCGTGAGGATGATGAGGAAATCCGCAGTATGCTGGCGTTTCTGCAGGATGATGAAACTACATGCTGTGCGGCAGCAGAGCGTGCGTTTTTGGAAACTGTGGAGGGCGGCTGCCAGGTTCCTGTCGGGGTCTATGCGGTCCCTTCGGACGGCGGTGTCGAGGTGGAGGCTGTAATAGCTTCCCTTGACGGAAAACGCCGTTTCCGTGACAAGGTCAAAGGAAACTGGAAGGATGCCGAAGACCTTGGACATCAGCTTGCGAACCGCCTGCTTGATGCCGGAGGCATAGAAATCCTTCATGAAATAGGTTTACTGCTCGACCGTAAATAACGGTCGGGCTCTTTTACGGAAGCAATCAATTTAGGAGAGTGAAATTATGCCTGGAATGGTATATCTTATCGGAGCCGGTCCCGGAGACTACAGGCTCATTACGTTGAAAGGCAAAGAGTGCCTTGAGTCCGCGGATGTTGTTGTATACGACCGTCTCGCTGATGACCGTATTCTCGGATGGGCACCGAAGGATGCCGAGTTCATTTATGTAGGCAAGGCATCGGCAAACCATACGATGAAGCAGGGAGATATCAATCAGCTCCTCGTTGACAAGGCGAAGGAAGGCAAATGTGTTGTCCGCTTAAAGGGCGGTGACCCGTTTGTATTCGGACGCGGCGGCGAAGAAGGACTGTTGCTGCGCGAAAATAATATACCCTTTGAAATCGTTCCGGGTGTAACCTCAGCTATTTCTGTTCCGGCATATGCAGGCATTCCTGTCACGCACCGTGCGGTCGCTACGTCTTTTGCGGTAATCACGGGGCATGAAGACCCTACAAAGGGCGGCTCCAATATGCGTTGGGACAAGCTTTCCACAGGTGTTGATACGCTTGTATTCCTGATGGGTGTTTCCAATCTTCCGCAGATTACAAAGAAGCTCATTGAAAACGGACGTCCGGCAGATACTCCGGCGGCAGTTATCCGCTGGGGTACAAAGGCTGAGCAGCGTACCCTCGTAACAACGGTTGGAACGGCTGCTGAGGACGTAAAGAAAAACGGAATCAAGCCTCCTGCAATCTTTGTTGTGGGTGATGTAGTGAAACTGCGTGAGGAGCTTGCTTGGTTCGATAATGAAGCACAGCGCCCTCTGTTCGGCAAAAAGGTGGTTGTGACACGTTCCCGTGCACAGGTTTCGAGGCTCACCAGAAGACTTGAGGATTTGGGCGCAGGCTGCATTGAGCTTCCTGCAATCCGTCTCGTTGAGCCCTCCGACCATTATGAAGCAGTAGATGCGGCCATTTCTCTTCTTGCATCATATGACTGGCTTATTTTCACCAGCGTTAACGGGGTAGACCGTTTCTTTGACCGCCTGTTTGCGGCAAACAAGGATACAAGGGATTTGGCAAAGGCTCACATTGCAGCAATCGGAAAGGCTACAGCCGCACGCTTAAAACAGTACGGCATTCTTGCGGATATTGTTCCCGCGGAATTCCGTGCAGAAGGAGTTTTGGCTGCTCTTAAGGGCGAGCTTGCTCCCGGCGAGCGTGTCCTTATTCCGCGCGCGCAGGAGGCTCGTGAGGTACTCCCGGAAAGCCTGCGTGAATACGGAGCTATCGTTGATGTAGCGCCTGTTTATGAAACGGTCGCTTCTACGGAAGA
>NZ_CDXDFU010000157.1:0-13283 GCF_978017985.1 Schwartzia sp. (in: firmicutes)
GCTCGTATGTCTCCTGTGCAGTCTCCGGTGTGGTTTCCTTAAGCAGGACTAGCTTGGCAATATTTTTCAATGCATCGAAAATAACCATTACACGGCAAATCATGAACTGACCAAGTATCTCATTTTCACCAAGCTCCATGCCGCGTACACGGTCAAAGGTTGAAACAATTTCATAATTGAAATACCCAATCATGCCGCCATTAGCCAAGGGAACTTCCGAATCAGCGATAGCCGGGTGATAAGATGAAACATATTTCTTTATGGTCTCGACAGGCGATCCTGTCATATATTTCATCAAATCATTTTCTTTTATCATCAGATGGTCTTTGAAAACCTGCAGTCTAACGAAAGGCTCTGCGCCTATGAATGAATACCGTCCAAACTGCTGATGACTGGTATCAACGGACTCCAGTATATATCCTTTGCCATCTCCAACAAGCTTATAGTAAACAGAAACCGGCGTATCTAAATCAATGGATATTTCAGCAGAAACAGCTATAAGATTTGTCTTTTGAGCTAATTTTTTATACTCCGGCAAAGCAGGAGTCATGCATATTTTTTTCTTATTCATCATTTACATCTCCGCGAAATCCAGACTAAAAGCAGTCAATCAGGCATCAAGAGCAGTTCTGAGTGAAGCAATAAACTTTTCAGCTTCTCCCAGCTTATTCTGCAGAATTTTGCTGACTACGGCACTGCCGACGATAACAGCATCAGAATGCTTCGAAGCCGCAACCGCAGCCTCCGGAGAACCAATTCCAAAGCCAACAGCCAGAGGTACGTTGGTTTCTTTTTTTACCAGCTCTGCGACCTTACCGATTACTTCGTAATCAATGACGGCAGCCTGACCGAAAGCCTGTGCTCCACCGTCACGCGCACCGGTTACACCGTTTACGGATACCGCATAAATGAAACCGTCCGCGCTGGAGCATGTTTCCTTCATGCGTTCAACAGTAGTTCCCGGTGTAACAAACTCAATGAGGTGAAAATCCTCTTTTTTGCAGATTGCTCGTATATCCGCGCTTTCTTCATGAGGAACGTCAGGAATAATCATGCCGTCAAGTCCGGCTTCCTTGAAATCCTTTACGAATTTTTCTACACCGTAGTGAAGAATGTTGTTGATATATCCCATACCAATAAGAGGAATTTGCGTCTCCGTGCGTATCTTTTTTATTAAAGCAAGCAGTCTCGTAAGGTTCATTCCGCCCTTTATTGCTTTTATTCCTGCTTCCTGAATCACGGGTCCGTCCGCCAGCGGATCCGAGAAAGGAATACCAAGCTCGATAACATTTGCGCCTGCACGCTCTGCAGCCTTTACAGCTTCAATAGTACCCGCATCATCAGGTACTCCTGCCATGATATATATAAAGAGTCCTTTTTTATTTTGATTTTTAAGCTCAGTCAGAACTTTATCCAGTCGTGTCATTATTCAATCTCCTCCCCCAGAATTTTTGCAACCATCTGCACATCCTTGTCTCCGCGGCCTGACAGACAAAGGACAACAACCTCTCCCTCTTTTGTCTGCGGCATGAGTTTCTCCAAATATGCAAGTGCGTGGCTGCTCTCCAGCGCCGGAATGATGCCCTCAAGCTTCGAAAGTCTCTGGAACGCATCAAGAGCTTCAGTATCGGTAACAGATACGTATTTTACGATGCCCTCATCCTTAAAGTATGAATGTTCGGGCCCAACACCCGGATAATCAAGACCTGCAGAAACGGAATATGCCTCTACAATCTGACCTTCAGGTGTCTGAAGAACGTAGCTGTATGCTCCGTGAAGAACTCCCGGCTCTCCTGCTCCCGAAAGAGTTTTTGCGTTATCTCCGCTTGTATCGCTCTTACCGCCGGCCTCAATACCGAACTTCTTTACATCCTTGTCGTTACGGAATTCATAAAAAGTTCCGATAGCATTGCTTCCGCCACCGACACATGCAAGCAGATAATCAATACGGCCGCCGGCCTCTTCTTTAATCTGCTGACGGATTTCTTCACCAATGCAGGACTGGAAATCACGTACAATCGTAGGATACGGATGCGGACCAACTGCCGAGCCGATTATGTAATGAGTGTCCTCAACATGGGCTGCCCAATAACGGATTGCCTCGCTTGTAGCATCTTTAAGCGTACCCGTTCCGCTTGAGACAGGTATTACCTTTGCCCCGAGCAGCTTCATGCGGAATACATTCAGCTTCTGACGCTCGATATCAAGTGCACCCATGAAAACGCAGCAGTCTAAACCAAACAGCGCAGCTGCCGTTGCCGTTGCAACACCATGCTGACCTGCACCCGTTTCAGCAATAACCTGCTTCTTTCCCATACGTTTCGCGAGAAGTGCCTGACCGAGAGCATTATTGATTTTATGGGCACCTGTATGAAGCAGGTCCTCACGTTTAAGATAAATCTTAGCCTTGCCGTAATGCTCAGTTAGCTTTTTCGCATAATAGAGCATCGTGGGTCTGCCCGCATATTTATTGAGATAATATCTTACGTCTGCCTTAAAGCTTTCATCATCCTTATATTTTTTATAGGCTACCTCCAGTTCCTTCAATACAGGCATAACTGTCTCAGGAACGTACTGCCCTCCGAACTTTCCAAATCTTCCCTCTGTCATCTTTATTCCTCCCGTGTTTATGTTTATCTAAATTTTTCTATCAGGCGCTTTTTCCGTTCACTGCAGAAAACAATGACAATTCCCTTGTCTTTGCGGAAATATCATCTGCGCGAACCAGACCTTCTCCAACAAGAATTCCCTGAAAACCTGCATCCTGCAGCACAACTGCATCTTCTGAAGTAAAAATTCCGCTTTCACTTATAAGGGTGCGGTTATCTGCGCGGCCAAGTTTTTTTACCAGCTTCAAAGAATTATCTATATCCGTCGTGAATGTAGTAAGGTTTCTGTTGTTAATCCCCAAAAACTCAGCGGGTGTTGACAATGCTTTTTCAAGGTCGTCTTCATCATGAATTTCAATCAAAGCATCCATGCCAAGGCCCCATGCGGTATACAAAAATTCAAGCAGCTGCTGCCTTGGCAAAATCCTTGCTATGAGCAGCACTGCATCCGCTCCAAGCATGCGTGCTTCATAGAGCTGATATTCATCAATGATGAAGTCTTTTCTCATAATCGGCAGAGAGGTTTTTTCTCTGACCGCAATTAAATCTTCATTTTTTCCCAGGAAATGCTCATCCGTATGAACGGATAACATGCTTGCTCCGTTTTCCTCATAAATTTTTGCCAGTTCAAGAACACTATGTGTTTGACACAATCTGCCCTTGGCCGGACTCTGGAGCTTACATTCCGCAATAAGATTCCAGTTTGACTTATGCATATTATGCGATGCCGTAAAATTTCCGTGATTGATTTTTTTCTTTATCTCAGATAATGGCACATTCTTTTTTTGAGCTTCGACTTTTATTTTTTTAGTTTCAACAATCTCAGCCAAATAATTTCTCATCGTGGCTCCTCCTGTCATATACCTTTGGATTTCTTCAAAAAGCTGCGTATTTTCTCCGGTGACTTGCAGTTGTTTATTTCAAGACTGCTCGAAACATCTACGCCTATGTTGTCATCCGGAAACAATTCCTTCAGTTCAAAAATATTATCTTCTGTAATGCCTCCTGCAATTAAAACAGGCTTTTTTATCATCTTTATTTCTTTGGCAGCCTCATGCCAGTTGAAAACCTCTCCCGTTCCACCGTTTGTCTTCTTGTTAAAGCTGTCTATCAGAACAATTTCACAGGGATATTTATTTATTGCTTCAACATCAAAGTCATCATGCCATCGAAATGCCTTAATAACCGGAAGCCCGATTTTTGACGCGTATTCGGCACTCTCATGACCGTGAAGCTGTACATAATCTATACAGGTAAAATCTGCTATCGTGTTAACACGTTCAAGATCTTCATCCAGAAAGACTCCAACCTTTTTTATGCTCTTATGTTTGCCGGAAATGCCCTCTGCCAGTCCAGGGTCTAAATAACGTTTTCTTCCTTTTACAAATATCATTCCAAGGAAGTCGCCATTGCCCTCTACAACCGCATCAGCAGCCTCATTTGTTTTGATTCCGCATATTTTGACCAGCATCCTTAAACCTCCCAACAAAAAAACCATTCCGTCACGCAACCTTTAAGCTGCGGGGCGAAATGGTTTCGCGGTACCACCCGTATTTTAGTTCATAGGTATAAAAAAACCATTTCACTCCCAAAGGGAATGAAATGGTTCTGCCACCCTATGTAACGTCTCATCGAATACAATAAATATATTCTAGCTATGTAACGGTAGCTCCCGTCCCCGCATACTCACGCCTAAGCGCTTTGGGCAGGCTCTCACAGGTCCATTCACACTGCCTCTCATGTCGATCATCACACCCCCGGCTGCCCGGTTATCGACTCGCTGTAATGAGGTAATGCTGTGCTACTATTTCCTGTTCAACGATTTCCTGTATTAACTTACGATATTACATATGATAAAACTAAACGTAATATGTGTCAATACAAATTTGTAACTTTAAGGATATTTTTAGAAAAAAAGTCTTCTAAATGTTAACTTAAAATTATTTGCTCTGCAGACGGTAGTACTTTTTCTTTCCTTTTCTCACAATAGCAACGCCATCGACAAAATCAGCCGCCTGAAGTACATAGTCAACATCCGTTACCTTCCCGTCGTTGAGAGTAAGTCCGTTCTGTTGAACCAGTCTGCGGCCCTCACCCTTGGAAGCGAAAACACCGTTCTGAGTCAAAACATCAATAAGTTTTTCCCCGCCGGAAATAGCAACCTCTATTGTCGGCATATCCTCTGCGGAACCCTTTCCGGAAAACAGAGCTTCGGCAGCCTCTTTTGCTTTCGTTGCTTCTTCCTCGCCATGTACAATCTTCGTAACCTCGAAAGCAAGTACCTTCTTGGCTTCGTTAATCTCCGCATCCTTCAGGGCGCCCAAACGGCGTACCTCATCCATAGGAAGGAATGTCAGCAGAGCAAGGCATTTTTCAACATCAGCATCATCAACATTACGCCAGTATTGATAGAAATCATACGGGGAAGTCTTTTCTGCATCGAGCCAAAGCGCTCCGCCTGCAGTCTTGCCCATTTTCTTGCCGTCACTTTTGGTCAGCAGCCTGTTGGTAAGTCCGTATACAGCTGTATTGCTCTTACGGCGGTTTAACTCAACACCTGCAATGATGTTTGACCACTGGTCATCTCCACCCATTTGAAGCTTACAGTCATATCTACGGTTCAATTCAAGGAAATCATACGCCTGCATGACCATATAGTTAAATTCAAGGAAAGTGAGTCCCTTGTCCCAGCGCTGTTTGTAGCATTCAGCAGCAAGCATACGATTGACTGTAAAGCAGGCGCCTACATCACGAAGCAAATCAATGTAATTCAGCTTGCGGAGCCAATCGCCGTTATTGACCATAATAGCCTTGTTATCGGAAAAATCAATGAAACGGGAAATCTGCTTTTTAAAACACTCACAATTATGCTCAATATCTTCGTCTGTAAGCATTTTACGCATATCAGTACGACCGGAAGGATCTCCGACTGTACCTGTTCCGCCGCCCACAAGACAGATAGGAACATGACCTGCACGCTGCATATGCGCCATTGCCATAAGTGCTATAAAATGACCTGCGTGAAGGCTGTCCGCCGTCGGATCAAAACCGATATAAAATTTAACTTTTTCAGTCTCAAAAAGCTTCCGAAGCTCTTCTTCATTTGTGCACTGCGCAACAAAGCCCCGTTCAACTAACGTATCGTATACATTCTGTCCCATCAAAGAAGCTCCTTTAATTAGTTTTTACCTTTTCCCATATTTCCTGTCATGCTGGGAGCTGAAGGCGCCGGTGAAGCCGGTTGTGAAGGTGCACTTTGTTCGCCTCTGCCGGATTCATTTTTCGACGGACGCGGAGCGGGTGCAGTATTCTCTGTTTCCCTGCCGGTTCCTTCATTTTTCTTTCGCCCGTTGGCTGCAGGTTTGTTTTTCTTATCTTCTGCAAGTTCACTGATGGCATCTTTATATGAAGTAACACCTTCAAATTGTTTTACAGGCATATCTTTAACAGCCTGCTCCATAAACAAACGCCAGATTGTGGCAGGCATAGTTCCGCCTGTCATACCGTCAAGCTCGCTGTTATCATCACAACCTACCCATACGCCTGCGACAAGATCTGTCGTATAGCCTACAAACCATGCATCGCGATAATCACTTGTCGTACCGGTTTTTCCTGCGGCCGGACGTCCGATATTGGCACCTGTTCCTGTTCCGCGCTGTACTACGCCCTGAAGCATTCCAGTAAGCTCATTGGCGCTGCTTTCGCTGATTACCGTGCGCTTCTGCGGGTTTGCCTGTTCCAGTATTTTTCCGTTTCGGTCCAAAACCTTGAGAATAGCAACGGGTTCAATATGGACACCTTTATTTGCAAATGTACCGTATGCACTGGTAAGCTCCAAAGGCGTTACACCTTTTGTAAGACCGCCGAGAGAAGCCGCAAGGTTTCTGTCGTTCTGGGGTCCTTCGAGTACAAATGTAGTAATGCCCATTTCCTGCGCATAATATATCGGCTTATCAATTCCGAGCTTCTGCGCGATTTTAACAGTCGGAACATTCAATGACTGTTCAGCGACTGTCCTTAAAGTAACCTTGCCGTTAAACGTACGGTTATAGTTCTCCGGTTCCCAGTCCCCAACTCTGATTGGGCTGTCCTCTATAATTGTTGATGCAGAAAAATTATTTTCCAATGCTGCCGCAAAAACAAAAGGCTTAAATGCGGAACCCGGCTGACGTTCAGCCATTGTAGCACGGTTGAACTGGTCTGTGCCGCGTCCGCCAACCATGGCTTTAATCTGACCTGTATGAGGGTCAATCGCAACCAAAGCACCCTGCGGCTGCTGAATCCCTTTCGAGTCTGTTTCAAAAGTAGGGAGATTAGCCATTGCATTCTCGGCTGCCTTCTGCATATCCATATCAATTGTGGTATAAATTTTAAGTCCCTGCTGATAAACAGCATCAGCACCGTATTTATCAATAAGCGTCTGAGTTACATAATCAATGAAATACGAAGCCGTTGTAGTATTCGTCGTTTTCTGCGGCTTTATAAGCTTCATTTGCTCCGTTTTCAGCTTATTTGCAGTAGCTTTGGAAATATAGCCGTACTTAGCCATCTGATCCAATACTGTGGACTTTCTTTCCTGTGCGGCATCCAGATTATTGAACGGAGAGTAATAATTCGGACTCTTTGGAATACCTGCCAGCATAGCACACTCATTCAAATCAAGATCTGCGGCATTCTTGCCGAAATAAGTCTTTGCGGCAGCCTGAACGCCGTATGCACCCTGACCGAAATAAATCTGATTCAGGTACATCTCCAAAATTTCCTGCTTTGTATACTCTCTTTCAAGCTGAAGAGCCAAAAACATTTCCTGAATTTTTCTCTTCATCGTACGTTCCTGAGTAAGATATGCATTTTTTGCGAGCTGCTGCGTTATTGTAGAACCGCCTTCAGCTACTTCACCACCGGAAATATTTGTCCACAAAGCACGCATAATTCCGCGTGGGTCTATTCCGGAGTGTTCATAGAAACGAGCATCCTCGACAGCAACAAAGGCATCCTGAAGCCCTTTGGGAATCTGATTCAGCTTTACGGGAACACGATTTTCAGCTGCGTGAATATTCGCGATCTCGTTTCCGTTAACGTCATATATCTGCGAAGATGCGGACGGCGTTAAATCTCCGGCAAGATTTGGTTTTGTATTCATACTTGCCGTTAAAAAACCACAGCCTATGCCTGTAAGCATAACGACAACAACAATCAAAAATCCGAGAAAGATACGTCCTATATTGCTTTTCTTCTTCGACTGCGTCTTTCGCTTACTGGCCGATTGCTTTTCCATTAAAAAAGCCCCCTTCATGAATCTTTTCCATTTTACCATAAATTATAAAAGAACGCAGTCTTATTTTAAGTAAACTACAGTAGCGCCCGAACCGCCTTCATCAATATCCGCAAAAACGAAGCTTTTTACGCTGCGGTGACGTTTAAGATATTCGTGTATTCCTTTTCTGAGAGCACCGGTTCCCTTACCGTGTATTACCAGTATTTCTTTCAATCCGGCAAGCTCGGCATCATCAATAAATTTTCCGATAACCTGCTCTCCTTCATCAACCATCATTCCGCGAATATCAATTTCACGGCGGACATTCTGAGCTTTCTGCAAAAGCTCGCGTGCTCCGTTTTTCATACTTCCTTTTTCAGCCTGAACCTTTTCTGCCCTTGAAACAAATCGGCAGGAATCTGCAGATACCTTTGTCGTCATGTTTCCAAAGTCTACTTCAATGGATTTTCCTTTTTTCGAAATCACTCGCCCTTTTTCATTCAAAGCAGTGACAAAAACGATATCCCCTATTTCAAGCTTCTCTGTATCAATTCGTTCTTTATATATTGTATTGGTTTTAAATTCAGGACGTACAGAATCAGATAACTCGGATAAACGGCCTCTGGCATCCTGAATTGTGCTTTGCCGTTTTTTCACCCCATAATCATTAAACTGATCTTTGAGCTCCTGAATAATCTCTTCAGACTCGCGTCTTGCCCGACGGACAATTGTATTTCCTTCGGCACGTGCCTTCCTCAAAATCTGAGTTTTCTTTTCCGACAGCTCCTCACGCATTTTACTGAGCTTTTCTTCCAGTTTTCTTGCGTGCTCCTGACGTTCACGAATCTCTTCATTACGCTGCTCGTAAAGAATCTTTTCCTTTTCGAGCGCATCAACAACGTGCTCAAACTGTGCATGATCTTCACGAATCAATTCCCGTGCACGCAAAATCAGCGCCTTGCTGAGTCCAAGTCTCTGACTGATTGCAAAAGCATTACTTGCACCCGGAACACCCGTGAGCAGACGATATGTCGGACGAAGTGTCTTCAAATCGAACTCTACACACGCATTCTCAATTCCCTCATGCGTATAAGCAAAGGTTTTCAGTTCCGAATAATGTGTCGTGGCAACAACCGCAATATTTCGCTCATGCAGTGTCTCAAGTATAGACATTGCAAGCGCAGCACCTTCCTCAGGGTCTGTCCCTGCTCCCAGTTCATCAAGAAGCACCAAATCTCCGCTTTCCGCTTTTTCCAATATATCAACAATATGCCGAATATGTGAAGAAAATGTACTTAGGCTTTGTTCTATGCTCTGTTCATCTCCGATATCCGCATAAATGTTTTCGTAAAACGCAACATCAGAATCTATTTCCGCAGGAATAAAGCAACCGGATTTTGACATAAGAGCAAGCAATCCCAGTGTTTTCATGCTTACAGTCTTGCCGCCGGTATTAGGACCTGTCACCAAAAGCATGGAATACTCCCCGCCCAAAGCAATATTGACAGGAACAACAACATCCTTACTGATTAGCGGATGTCTTGCCTGTTTAATATCGGTCAGACCGGACTTATTCAGCTTAGGCCGTGTACCGTTCATATCCACGGCCAGCTTCGCCTTTGCAAGTGTAAAATCCATTCTGCCCAGAATCTGCATGTTCTGCGAAAGCTCAGAAGAAACCTTTCCTATCTCCTGTGAAATTCTGCGCAATATGCGTTCAATTTCCTGCTTTTCCTCCAGCGTCAGCTGCTTCAGATCATTGTTCAGATTGACTATAGCCATAGGCTCAATGAACAACGTAGCACCCGTTGCTGACTGGTCATGAATGATACCCGGAAATGCGTAACGGTATTCCTGCTTTACAGGGATAACGTAACGGTCATCACGGATAGTGACAATGCTGTCCTGAAAGAATTTCTGATACGCGGGATTATGAAGTGTTGCAGAAAGCTGAGTTTTTACGTCGCGCTCGGCTTTTCTGATACCTTTGCGGATTCGTGCCAACTCTATGGTAGCTTCATCGCGAATTGCCCCATGCTCATCTACAGTATTTTCCAAACGCCGCTCAAGCTGTCCCAAAAGCTCGATGTCATGTGCCCAGCTCTTCAAAATCGAAACTTCCTGCTCGATTTCCTTGAAGTATTTTTTTACGGCACGCATAACAAACATTGAATCTCTCACAAGAAGCAATTCTTCAATGTCCAGAAAAGCACCTCTTTTTACCTTTTCAAGCTGTTTTCTGATATCACGCATACCTCCGATTGGCGGCATAGCTCCTGACTGAAGCAAAAGAAAAGCTTCTTCTGTCTCGTCCAGCAGCCGCCACGCATCATCAAAATCTTCAGCAGGGCGCAACTTATCAGCCAGCTCTTTTCCTAGGACAGAACCGGCTTTATCCACAAGTAACTGGCGAAATTTATCAAATTCAAGCGTCTTTTCTTCTTTTTCCTTCATCAAAACACCTTTTATCAAAGCTTTAGTTCTTCAACGAGACATGGGCAGAAACTTTTGCCAAGTCACAAAACCCCGCGGAAATAGTGTCCCCGGGTAAAGGACTGCCCTTCAAATGCCTCACAGCGAAGCTGCTGCTCTTCAGTAAGCTCTTCGTTATATTTCATGAAATCCTTGAAAATAGAAACAGAACGGCGTATTTCCTCTTCGTTCAAATATGCCCCGTCAATTCTTAGACGTTCAACTCCCATCTTCGCAAATTTCATTGCATGGGGAAGCATACTCAATATCTTTGAATTAAGAATATGCATATTGCAGTCTGCGTCATTTACCACAGGGAACTCTGCTCCCATTCTGTCAGTCAGCTTAAATCCACCGCGCATACACGGCGCACTGCACGCACCGGAATCAACATTCCCAAGAAAACTTCCAAGGACACAATAAGCGGAGACCATAAGCTCTAAACGACCATAAACAATGCATTCCACAGGAAGCGGTGCTTTTCCGGCGATTGAAGCGACCTGCTGCAGATTGAGCTCAGGTGACAGTGTCGCCCGAACAACTCCCAGCTCCTTAAGGTGCTGTATGGTCTGCCCATTGTAGGATATAAGCGAAAAATCACTCTGTACGGGAAGTCCTGCTTTCTTTGCCATATAAAGAGAGCCTATGTTATGAACAAGAACCGTATCTGCTCCGATATTTTTCCATTCCTGCATCATATTCTGCATTTTTACTGCAGCAGCTGCACGTAGAATACGCGGAGTATTAAAATCTACAGACTTATTATATTTTTTTGCATACTCAAATACATCACTGTATTCCTTAAGAGAAAAATTGTGATGAGAATATGAGTCTCCTCCAAAAATAATCCCGTCGGCACCCGAATCTATGGCTGCCTTTGCCTTTGCAACGGAATCAACTCGAACCACAAGCTTTGCTGTCGTTTCTTTGTTTTCCCAAGTATCACAGGCAGGAAGCGATTTGGCCGCATCTGTCTCACTCAAAGAAACTCGTTTGAAGCCTTCCAAACGTTTTTCATCCAATACCTCAGATGCCTGTCTGCGCAGATTGTTCAATACACTGACAGGAACGATTGCATTATCATCAAGCTCTGCCGTAAAATTTCTTAATTCGTATACAGTTGTGCCAAGTCTTGACAGCTGTTTCTGCAATACCTCGACGGAAACAGGTGTCTTTTGTGCTTTTTCACAAATAAAATCCGATACTATTTCTGCCTCAGCACCGTCTGCGGTTCTGAATAAAACCTCAACAGGCTTTCCTATTCTTGCCGTAACACGGCAGTCAACAGGAATACGGCGCACAGGCGCCCCATTTTGAAATGTACTGCGTGCTTCCTGCATCAGCTTTGCATCATAAACACGGAAAACACGGTCATGAATCTTCACTGTTTTTGCAAGAGGAAAGCTTATTTCTTCTCCTGTCTTTCCCTCTGTAACTGAATGCCCTTTTTCATTTTTGATATCAGTCAGCGCTGTCGTTACACGCCCACCGACCTTAACCCAAAAGTCAAGCTCGTCACCTTCGGTTACATCTGCCGACAATTTGACAAAAACTCTTTTGGACGAAAAATCGTATTTTGTTACACGGCCTATGAGCAGCCCGCGATTATTCGGACGGCGGTCACTCATCAGGTTTTTCCCCGGATTGTTCAGAAGGAAACCCGTTGTGAAATCCCTGTTAAAAATCTGTGCAAGACGGCGGCGGCCTTCTTCTTTGTCAATGCCGCTTTCAATGCCGTATATACGGTCCAGCTCTTTTCGATACGTGCTGACAACAACAGAGACATACTCAGGGCGCTTCATACGTCCCTCAATTTTCAGTGAAGCTACTCCTGCCTGAATGAGCTCAGGGAGTACATCAATCGTATTCATATCTCGTGGAGACAATAAATAGTTGCCTGCACTATCTCCCAAAACATCAGTTCCTTCGTCATTTACCAATGTGTAGGGAAGGCGGCACGGCTGAGCACAGCGTCCGCGGTTTCCGGAACGTCCGCCAATCATGCTGCTCATAAGACACTGTCCTGAATAACAGACACATAACGCGCCATGGGCAAAGCACTCTATCTCAACCGGGCTCTTCCTGCATATTTCACGGATTTCATTAAGTGACATTTCACGGGATAAAACGACGCGTGAAAATCCCATATCAGCCAATGCCAGTACGCCTTCAAGGTTATGTACCGTCATCTGCGTACTTGCATGCATAGGTAAACCGGGTACAACACTTTTTGCCACACGCGCAACGCCTAAATCCTGCACAAGAATTGCATCCGCGCCTGCGTCATAAAGGAACCGAAGATAATCTGCCAGCTCTTCCATTTCGTTGTCGCCGACAATAGTATTGACTGTGATATGGATTGCCACACCGCGCAAATGCGCAAATTTAATGGCTTCACGTAAATTTTCGCGGTCAAAATTGTCCGCGTAGGCTCTGGCTCCGAAAAGATTTCCAGCAAGATATACCGCATTCGCTCCATTTTCAATTGCTGCCGTTAGAGCCTCTCTGCTCCCTGCCGGAGCCAAAAGTTCAATCATTTTCGTTTCTCCTGTTTTTCTTTCTTGGCAATATCGGATTCAATTTCTTCCATCACCTTTTTCTGCATATTTGCTTTTTCCTTTTTGCCGTCACGATACATCAGATAAAACGCAACAGCAGAAAGCAGTGCGGCGGTTATATATAAAATCATCAGCTCGGGATCATCTAAAATACTCCACCATGAGTTCAAAATCTTATCCAAATCATTACCCCCATCGTTTAGCAAGAAAACACACTCTGGCTCAGAGTGTGTTGACGTATACCATAAAATTGTTATTCTGCGTCAGCCTCATCAGGACGCTGCGCGTCAGTTTCATCCATACTCATCAGCAAAAGCTGCTCTGCCTGTTCACTGTTTATATCAGGCTCAGGAAGGGCAGGCAGTTCATCCAAGGACTTTAATCCGA
>NZ_CDXDFU010000158.1:0-5676 GCF_978017985.1 Schwartzia sp. (in: firmicutes)
TATATGCCGTGAAGTCGTAGTACAGCTACATCGAACGGCAGCTGACAAAACGCTATGGAAGACGAGCGGTATCGGACTCCAAAGTATTTTTTTGTCAGGCAAGGAAGCTGATGCGAAGGCGTAGTAAAGCTATGGAAGACTTGCGGCTTCAAGAGTTTTTTTCGTCAGACGAGGAAGATGCCGTGATGGCGTAGTACAGCTACGTCGAACGGCAGATGACAAAAGCTAAAGACAACGGAAGAAATTGGGCACCGAGGGATTTTTTCGCCAGGCAAGGAAGATGGTTCGAAGGCGTAGTAAGGCTACGCCGAGTATCAGCTGACACAGCATGGCGGAAAAAGACCACACAAAAAGGGCCTACCGCGTAAAGCAGCAAGCCCTTTTCAAGATGGGGTCCAAAATGCCGTCGGCAATATCTGCCTAAACCTGCATGTGCAGGTGGGTACCTTAAGCCGTGCCTTTGATCATCGTGAAAACGCTCCATCAGCCACACGGTTCAAATCAGGTTCCCTGAGTGTAAAAGTCGGTTAGACATCAATACCTGCCAACGCACACCCCAGACGATTCCTTCTTTACTTGTATAGTAGCACAAAGAAATGGTCAAAACAAGACTTGACAAACCGTTGTGGCAGTGCTTTCCGAGCACTTTTTACGCTTTTTTTCAAAAAATAGTTTCCCTATAAAAGACATAATCAGAATTGCGGGAAATGTCTGTGAACGCGTAATTTCGGGAGAAGGCGAAAGTAAAACTTTTTTTATGGTGGCAAAACTTGATTTAATGCGTTATAATCATAAAATAGAATCTACGGATGAAAGGAAGAAACAGAATGGCAAACACGTTCAGCGTAGCCATCCATTATAATGATGTGCTGGGCTATATCGAATATGATGAGGATACACATAAAGCTGTAGTAACGCTGCCGGACGAAAAAGGCAAAAAGCTTGCAGAGGAGTACCTCAGCACGACACATCAGATTCGTGTACCCCATGAGACGCTGGTAGATTTCTCCGAGGAAACAATCGACCCGCTGGCAGATGTCCGCAGTCTCCAGATTGCACTGACACGTATCTGGGAGGCAACAGAGGTATATGTTGACTGGAGCCGTCCCGTTGAGTTCGTAAAAAAATATCCGACTCTCGACAGCCTGCCGAAGGGCGGAGTACCGTTCAAGCTCTCGGAAAACTGAATATCGAAACCAAACCGCGAAGCAATGCCGCTTCGCGGTTTTTCTTTTTATGATTCATTTTTCTTGGGAGATTTTATTAAAGGCATGCGGGAATAGATGTGTTATCAGTGTCATTCAACGAAATGGCGGATAAAATAATGAATGTGTATACAATATACCTCATTTAAATCCATGTACTTTTGAGAAATGTCCACTTATAATGGTAAATGTCTTATTATGTATATCGGGAATGGACTGACGGTATGTACAGAGTGGATTCTGTCCGTCGGGGTTTTTCCGAAGGAGGGAACGTATGAATTTATCAATCAAAATCTTTATTGCGCTGCTTCTGGCTGCTTTCGTCGGAATCTTTGCAGGGCCGGAGGGACTGCCGTTCATCAAATGGTGGATTGCTCCGATTGGAACAATCTTCATCAACCTTATCAAGATGATGATTGTTCCTGTAGTGTTCACATCTCTTGTCGTAGGCATGACAAGCCTTGGCGATACAAAGACTCTTGGGCGTATCGGAATCAAGACTGTTGCTATTTATCTTGTTACTACGGCTATTGCCATTGTTATCGGTTTTGCCATTGCAAGCGCTGTTCACCCGGGTGTCGGAATGCAGATTGCGTCCGATGCTACGGTTAATGTTAAGCAGGCTCCGTCCATCATGCAGGTATTTGTCAGCATGATTCCGACGAACCCTGTTCAGTCCATGGCTAAGGCAGAGATTCTGCCGGTTATCGTCTTCGCTATCTTCGTCGGCTACGGCATCATTGAGGTCGGCGGCGAGCGCGCAGAGCGTCTTACGAAGTTCTTTGACGCTGCTGCTGAGGTCTGCTACAAAATTATCGCTGTTATCATGCGTTTTTCGCCTATCGGCGTTTTCGCGCTTCTTCTTCCTGTCGTTGCGGCAAACGGCCCGAAGGTTCTTCTTCCGCTCATTTCCGTCATTGCCTGCATGGCGGTTGGAAGCCTGATTCATGTTGTTGCGGTTTACTCCTCCATTGCAAGTATCGGAGCAAAGATTTCTCCGATGAAATTCTTCCGCGGCATGGCTGAGGCTATGCTTATCGCTTTCTCCACATGCAGCAGTGCAGGTACGCTTCCTGTCAACATGAAGAATCTGCAGGAGAAACTGGGCTGCTCCCGCGAGGTTACGAGCTTCGTTCTTCCGCTGGGCGCTACCATCAACATGGACGGCACGGCTCTCTATATGGGTATCTGCTCCCTCTTTATCGCAAACGTATTCGGTGTTGACCTTACCATGCATCAGATGCTCATGATCGTATTCACGGGTACGCTGGCTTCCATCGGTACGGCAGGCGTTCCGGGCGCAGGTCTTATCATGCTGGCTATGGTTCTCCAGTCCGTAGGTCTTCCGATTGAAGGACTTGCACTGGTAGCAGGTATTGACCGTGTACTGGATATGTTCCGTACATGCCTGAACATCACAGGCGATGCAGCTGTTGCTCTTGCAATTGACCGTTCGGAAAACGGACACGTTGCTGCTTGATTCGCTAAAATACGCATTTTCCAAGACCGTCCGCGCAAAACGGACGGTCTTTTATTTTGTCTTTTTGCAATAAACATAAAATATTTAAGGGATATGTCTGAAACACCTTAATGATTTCTTGATTTTATGCGGATATAGTTACATTGAGTTTACAAAATTAAGCATACCATCTATACTTCTAATCATATAGTAATATTGGAGGGGTTTCAGATGGATTTTGCAAAGCTTCTGGCTGATGTAAATAATTTCGTATGGGGACCCGTCATGCTGGCGCTTCTTGTCGGCACGGGAATATTCCTCACCATACGCCTGCGCTTTCTGCCGTGGCGCAATCTCGTGTACGCCATGAGGATTATCTTCCTTAAAAAGGGGGAGAGCGAGGGCGATATCACGCCGTTCCAGTCGCTCATGACGGCACTGTCGGCTACCATCGGCACAGGAAATATTGTCGGTGTCGCAACGGCCATGGTGCTTGGCGGACCGGGTGCTCTGGTGTGGATGTGGATAAGCGCGGCCTTCGGTCTTTCCACGAAGTACGGTGAGTCCGTGCTGGCGGTCAAATACCGCGAGACAAACAGTGTCGGCGAAATGGCAGGCGGCCCGATGTACGCAATGAAGAACGGTATCGGCGGAAATCTGGGCAAAATAATGGCGGTGCTCTTTGCCTTCTTTGCGGCAGCGGCTTCCTTCGGAATCGGAAACATGACACAGGCGAACGCAATGGCAGCGGCACTTGAGAGTGGATTCTTTGTACCGACTTGGATTACGGGCGCAGTGGTAATGGTTGCTTCCCTTATCGTTCTTACCCGCGGTATTCGCAGCATCGGTACTGTATCCAGTATTGTGGTTCCGGCCATGTCGGTTTTCTACTTCTTTATGACTCTTATTGTTATCTGCATGAACATCTCCTCTGTTCCGGCAGGTCTTTCCGAAATATTCCGCATGGCGTTCTCCTTTGACGCTGTGGCAGGCGGCGTGGGCGGTTCCATAATCGCTACAATTCTCACCTCCATGCGCTGGGGTGTTGCCCGCGGCGTATTCTCCAACGAAGCAGGCCTCGGCTCTGCGCCTATAGCGGCAGCGGCGGCTCAGACAGACCACCCGGCACGTCAGGGCTACGTGAACATGACGGGAACCTTCTTTGATACAATGATTGTATGTATGCTCACGGGACTTGCCATTTCCTCCTCGGGTGTTCTGGGTACGATTGATCCGGACACGGGCAAGCTGGTATCGGGTGTAAACCTCACCGTTATGGCGCTGGGCACGGTTTTCGGCGATTCCGCGAAATACGTTGTTGCTGTGGCGCTGGCTCTCTTCTCCTTCTCAACCATTCTCGGCTGGGAATATTACGGAGAAAAGTCCTTCGAGTACCTCTGCAGCAGCCGCAAGGCTGTAATGGCATACCGTGTTGTCTACAGCATGGCTACCTATATAGGTGCTACAATGGCACTGGATATGGTCTGGAATATTTCAGATACAATGAACGGTCTCATGGCTATTCCGAACCTTATCTGCCTGCTGTGGCTCAGCAAGGATATAGCAGATGAAACCTTTGCCTACGAAAAGAATGTGGTGGCACTGGAAAAGAAGGGTGAAACCGCATCAGGGGCTGTCCGTATCAATGAAAATTAAACAATGAAAAAAGCTTCCGCGCCATGAAATGAGCGGAAGCTTTTTTATGTCATTTTACTTTATTTTTTAACAGGAACCAGTTTGGCGTAAGGCTCGCCCATAAGGAGATGCTTGAAGGTTCCCTTCGTTTCTCCCGGCGGACAGAGCAGGGAAACATCCACGCAGGACTGGAATACCATTACGATATCGCTGCCGCCGAAGAGGAAGTAGCCCATAGGGTCGCCCTTCTTGACGACATCGCCCACAGCGAGGTTTTCTTCCCAGTTGCAGGAGCAGATCTGCGACATGCCGATTGGGAGAACGGCAACAAGCCCGTACTCTTCTGTTTCGAGCACAACGCAGTCACGGGTTTCAATCATCTGCCAGCCCGGGATGTTGTCCTCAAGGACATAGCGGGAGGTCTTGGGATTCCAGACGGTGATACCTCCGGCACCGTTGACTGCAGGGATTTTCCTGAGTTCAACGATTTTTCCGCTGACAGGGAAGTGATACCGGTGATAGTCGTTAACGTCCAGGAATGTGTGTGTCAGCGTGCCGCCCTTAAAGGCATCGGCGTAGGCAGAGCCGGGCCCCATGAGCTGGGCGATGGAATTGAAGTTTGCGGACTTAATGGCAACGCCCTCTTTTTGCACCAGATTACCGTCCTTGTCGATTTTCCAAAGTCCCTGAGGGGCAGCGTCCGCAGGAGATACGACCTCGGCATCGGCTATGGGGCGGACGGAGGGGTCAATAAGATGACGGGCAAACCATTCGTTAAAGGTTGTCCAGACGTTTTCCTCTGCGTACCATCCATGCTGCATATTCATGGATGGGTCATTCTTTATCCTCTGATAGTAGCTGTCGTTCCAGCTTTCCTTAGTTGAGAGATATTTTCCCCATACATCGGAGTATTTGTAGAACCATGTAGCGATGGGCTCATGGTATTGAAGGGTAGGATAATAATATCCGTGTCCCTCCAGCTCCTCAAGAGGCTGGTCAAAAAGGAACCAGATATAATCCACGCTCTGGTCAATGTGGCTATAAAGCGTGGGGTAGGAAGAGTCCTTCAGAACGTTCCATGGCATACAGGTAACAGCCCAGTCCAGAAACGGATAAAGCTCCTGAACGCTCTGAACGGGGTTCGTATTGCGGTCCGGATTGATTGCCTTTGCTTTGGCGATGGATTTTTCCATCAAAATCATCAGCTCCGGGTCGGATTCCAGAGATTTCTTCATGGCTATGGCGGGCTCAGATTGGGGCGTATACGGGGCGGATGCCGCCTGAACACTTAAACTGAAGACCACGAGCAAAAAGCCGAGCAGTAGAGCAGATAGCTTTCGTTTCATAAAAAACTCCCCTTTCATCGGTTATTGAAAA
>NZ_CDXDFU010000159.1:0-4442 GCF_978017985.1 Schwartzia sp. (in: firmicutes)
GTGCGGCCGAATTTAGAAACGCACCCTGCTTTCGGTGTAGCATGGCAGGAGGCTCTTGCCTCAGGCGTGAAAATATGGTTTTTGGGCTGTGACGTGAGGGAAGATGCTCTCACAATAGATAATTACAGAGTAAAGGCGGAGGGATTGTAATTCCTCCGCCTTTTGTTTTGATTTAATGCCATTCTACCCCCAATCCGGCTCTAGGGGTTCGGAAATATTCCAGAACAGTGCCGTCTTCGACATTCAGCACGTTGCAGCTATAGTCCACTATATCCGTAGGATCGGATTCGTCAGAGGGGTTGGCTTTTACGTACAATATTCTTTTGCCGTCGGGAGACATAGTGCATTGTCCTATATGTCCTGCGTTGCCGGGGGCGAGCCGCTGCAATGTCTGGTAGGCCGTGCTGTTTAGCTGCTCTCCGTGGTAGGAAAAATCAGCGGTTTTATCTGTTTCTGTCAATCCCCAAAATGAACGCTTGTAGGCTTTATTCTTGTTATAATCTTTGAGGACGATGCCCTCGTATGTATCGATTTTTTTGTATTCCTGGGATAAGTCCAGCAGAGTCCATGAAAGCATCATCTTATAGATTCCTGCTGCCAGCAATAATGCAATAAGAAGAACGTGCAGCCCCAGAAGCAGACAGAAAATACGGAAGATGAACTTTGCAATTTTAGAGGCAATGCTGCGAAGCTTCGTCATATCAAACGCGTCCGTTCATCCTGAATTGATTTCATTGGGATTCCTCCTGGGGAAAGTTTGTTTTGTGTTTCATACAGCTGAATAATTATAGTATGAAGAGTATGAAATTCTCATGTAGTTTCCCTTTTATTCACTGTCTGCGGCAAGAGCATCGTACCAGTCTTTTACGGCTTTGCCGGCAAGAATACTTTTATCTTCATAGCTTGCCTTGAACAGGACTGCGCCTCCGTCCTTTATGACATGACGCACATAGTTTTCTTTCCCGGGCATGAGGAAAAAGTCGAGCCGGCAGTTTTCCTCCGGGAATGCAATTACTGCGTATTCGCCGTCCGGTGTCTCTGAAGCCGGAACCATATCGTATGAAGCATTGCAAAGGAGCTTTTCTACGTACGGCGCGGGGTCAATGTTTTTTGGAGCGACAGGACCGTGCTTTAAGGTGCTGACGCTGTAATTTATCCTTCGGTCGTACATGATTCGTGCAATATAGATTCCGACGATGCTGTTGTCGAAGGTTATCGGGGCAAGCTGCGGATTATCCCTGATAAAATTCTTTCGCACGGATTTCCATGCCCACTCATTAAGCTTGGTCCACTGCTTCTGATCTTTTTTCATTTCCTCTGGAGTTTTCCGATGATAGCGCACGTCAGTCGGGTGATAATATGCGTAATAGTTTCCTTCGGAGTCCTTGGCGAAAATCTCTGTACCGGACATATCGCCGCACAATTTTTGGTGCAGATGCTCTTCGTCGAGAGTCCCTATGCTGAAAAGCGCTCCTAATCCGTTGCGGTCAAATCCGCTTATCATTGCAGCCTCCACCGATGCCTTTTCACGTACGCGGAATAAACTCCTGCTGTCCTGCTCATGGTGCGAGTCTGTTAAGAGCAGGTCTTCGTATTCCTTCGGAATCGCAAGTTTCAGACCTGAGGCTTCATAGATATACGTTTCCTCGGACTGTGAAAAAGACGGTGAAGACTGTTCTGTGTGAACGGCATTCACAGGCTCAGCGGAACAAAACCCTGCAGGAGAAAATGTCAGCAAAGCCGTCGAGACCAGAGCCGGCATCATAGCTTTTGGCAATACGCGTGTAAATTTTGTCATCATGGCACCTCCGAAATCAGCTGTGTAAAAGTGTTTATTTATAAGACGATTATAACGCCTCCGTTCGGGTTTTGCCAAAGGCAATAATTCCTTAAGGGAATCGTGCTTTAACGGAATTAAAAGATGACGGAAGAAATCGATTTTTGTTATAACTCGGCAGAAAAAGACCCCTTCTACTATAGGTGGGGAGAGGAAATAACAGGCGGTAAGCATATATCTCCCGCCTCGTTGAAACGCTAATTGGAAGATTTTTCTTTTTTCAAAAGAAAAATTTAAACAACTGCGTTATAATTACTGTAATGTATGAAAGAATAGGAGGAATCTAAATGTTCGGAACATCAATGGAAGTCACGGGGTACGCTGAAAGAACTTACTCCAATAAGGATTGGGAAGGAAAATATCCCACAGAGAATGATTACCGCATGGCTCTTATAGGGAAAATCAACTGCGGAGACATGGTGAATGTAAAAGGACAGATTGTGGGCATTGATTCAGGTGGAGATAAAGGAATCACAATCACGTATTTCATGACAGGAATTGTCGACACGGGCTGCTACGACGAAGGCGAAGCAGACGCATACGTGGCGCAGAAATGCAGCTTCGGCGAGCTGTATGACGTGGAGTGGAACTGAACCGATGAACACACAGGAATTTCTTGCATTCATAAAGGAAAGTACGTCGCCGTATCACACGGTAATGGCCGCAGAAAAAATACTGAAGGCGGCAAAGTTTCAGGAGCTTGTGTGGGACGAACCATGGAAGCTCAAAGCGGGCGGCGCTTATTTTGTAAGCGTGTTCGGCAGCGCGCTCATGGCATTTCGTATCGGGAAGAAAAAGGGAATGCTGCGTATTGCGGCGGCGCATACGGATTTTCCGGGCTTTCGAATAAAGCCGTCGCCTGAGATAAAGGAAGGCGGCTGCGTTATGCTGAACGTGGAGCCATACGGAGGACTCATACAGTCCAGCTGGCTTGACCGCCCGCTGTCGCTGGCAGGAAGCGTGGCTCTTCGCGGAGAGGACGCTTTCCACCCTGTAACGCGTTTTGTGGACTTCGGCCGGCCTCTTGTGACGATTCCGCGTCTTGCCATTCATATGAACCGAAAGGTCAATGAGGGCGAAACGCTGAACCGTCAGACGGAGCTTCTTCCGATTGCCGCGCTTAACGGCGAAGAGATTTCAGAAACGTTTTTCCTTGAGCAGCTCGCAAAAGAGCTGGGCTGCAGTGCGGAGGAAATCCTTTCTTATGACATGACCGTGTATGCCTGCGAGGAGCCGTGCGTGCTGGGGTTTGAAGAGGAATTTATCTCGGCGCCGCGGCTGGACAATCTCACCTCGGTAAAGGCCTGCGTGGATGCGCTTTTGGACGCGCGTACGGAGTGCGGAACTGCCGTTGCTGCTCTGTTCGACAACGAGGAAGTGGGCAGCCGCACGAAACAGGGCGCAAATTCATCGCTGCTTGATGAGCTGCTTCGGAAAGTTTACGAAAGCCTTGGGCGGGAAGAGGAACGCACCCGCGACATTGCACAGGGCTTTTTGCTGTCTGTGGACGTGGCGCACGGTCTTCACCCGAATTATACGGGAAAGGCTGACCCTACAAACCGTCCGAAGCTGGGAGAGGGCTTCGCTATAAAACAGGCGGCAAGTCAGGCGTATGTAGGTGACGCTGAGGCGCAGGCAGTAGTCAAGGCGCTGGCGGACGAAGCATTTGCGCCGTATCAGACGTATGTGAACCGCTCAGATATTCCGGGCGGCTCTACGCTTGGCTCCATGGTGTCGGCAAACCTCTGTCTCAGAGGGCAGGATATAGGCGTGCCAATCCTTGCCATGCACTCTGCAAGAGAATTTATGGCAGCCGCCGACCAGGAAGCGCTCACGGACCTCATTACAAAATTTTTCGCGTGAATAAGAATTGACCTTTTCCATATTGAGTTTACAAGGTATCACGGGCGGAATCACCGTATCATTGATGTTTTGAAGATATGCAGGCGGAATAATAAGGATTATCTTCTCCTGTCGATACCCGTTCTCTCATAGTAGGCGGCTTTATCCTTGTACATTTCCTGGTCAGCCGCCGCAATCATTTCGTTAATGCTTTCGAAGGAATTACCGCTGCTTTGGGCTGCACCCACGGCAACGGTCAGTTTCTTTACATGTGCGCCTTCCCATGAACTGAAGGCATTTTTCAGGCGCGTCAGAATGTCAGGCCAGTTTTCTGTGTCATTAAACAAGACGGCCATAAATTCATCTCCGCCTAATCTGTAAACGTTTCCGTGACGGTCAAGTATCCGCTTCATGCAGTCGGAGGCACCTTTCAGGATTTCATCTCCGGCTTCATGGCCCAGTCCGTCGTTTATACGTTTCAGGTCATTCAGGTCCATGGCGACGACTATGATGTCGCCGGTGGACCTTTTTTTCTCCAATTCGGGAAGGGCCTCATTAAAGCTGAGGCGGTTAAAAAGCCCTGTGAGGCTGTCGTGATGCGCTATGTAATCTATCCTTTTGCGCGTCCTGCGCATAGTGAAGCTGTAAGCGGCAAGCACGCTGAAGAGTGCGATAATGAAGCCTGAAACAGTCATGACTGTGGTAATGTGGCGCAAAAGATAATCCTTGAAGGTAAGGACGTTCATCTGACTGGTGTATGAAC
>NZ_CDXDFU010000160.1:0-12442 GCF_978017985.1 Schwartzia sp. (in: firmicutes)
CCTTAGAGTATAAGATTAATACAGCTTATTCAGCAAAAAACCGCCATGCGCCTTAATTGCGTACAGCGGTTTACTTATATTTTTTCAAAGCAGCCAGCGAAACAGTCCCAGCCATGCCAGGAATGACAGGAAGAATACGCCGCAGGCGGAGACTGCGAATAGCTTGACGAAGAGCTTTTTCAGTTCTTCGCCGAATACCTTTGCAGATGCCGAGTATGCCGCCAGCGCAAGACCGCCTCCTGTGGAAAGCGGGCTGATTCCGGCACAGTGCGAAATCATGGATATCGAGGTCGCCATTTCAAGCTCATTGAAGCCACCGAGATTGGAGTAAAGGTCCGGTATAGCAGGAATGAGTGTCGGCATGACAACGCCGGAGCTGGAGCTGCACCATGACATGCACCCTGCCGTGATTCCCATGATTGCCGTGGAGGTCGATGGTGTCATGATGGACGCCAGAGTGTCCGCCAAAAGCACAATACCTCCCAGCTTGATGATAAGATTCATGAGTACGCTGACTCCGCCAATCAAAAGGAGTGTCCCCCACGGAACCTTTTTCAATGCTTCGCCCTCGTCCGCTACCTTCAGAAAGGACAGCACGGCAGCAACAGCGAAGCTCGTCAGTCCCACATTGAAATGGCAGAACATTACGAGCACAACCATGATAGCTATGCCAACGAGCGTTATTTTCTGATTCTTGTTGAATGAGGGAAGCTCTGAAAGCTTGATGACATGCTCTGAGCGAAGCTTCCACCCTCCCAGTGCAATATATACCGCAATCGCATAAACTGTCATGGACAGCACGCCATTCATCAGAAACGGTCCTTCTACGCCTGAGAGCCCAATCTGTTCACAGAGGTTTTTACCTATTATGCCTGTGGCAGCCAGAGGCGACACACCACCGCCGGACGCGCCCAATACCACAAGAGCCGCGAGCATGACAGGGGATATTTTCATTTCAGCCGCCAGCGTCATGGAGAACACCATCATAATTGCAATGGTCGGTACTGTTCCGGGGCCGAGTGCCGAAAGCACAGTAGAAAAAAGGTAAATGACTATGGGAACGAGAGCTGTGCGGCGTCCTGTCAGGGCAACGACCTTTTCCGCCAGAAGAGCCAATGATCCGTTTAGCTGCGCTATGCTGAAAAGGTATGTGACACCCAGCAGGATCAGGAACAGTGAGGAATTAAATCCCGCGATTACAGCCTTGTCAGGAATGCCTGCGACGTGTCCCAGCACCAGCGCAAAAGCAATCGACAGGAGTCCTGTATTCATATGTCTCAAAAAGCCAAGGGCTATAGCAGCGATCAAAAGCAGCAGCGAAAATATTTCCATACTCATTGCAAAAGTCTCCCCTTGAGATATATCAACATTGTACTGTCAGTACAGATAATCCCATTATAGCATTTTTTAAAATTTTATGAAAAATTTTTCTCATGAAAATGTATCTTATTACATGTAGAAATTCTTTTCTATATGCTCGCCGTTTTCAGGTAATTGTTGTATTCATCACGTGCCTTTACGTAAAATGTTGTCATAGGCATACCGCAGGCTTTGGCTGCTTCCTTGAGAGTAATCTCGCCCTGTTTCCATTTTTTATACTGCTCTACCGCGCCTATGGGTACCGGCTTTCTTGGTCTGCCAAAGCGAACTCCCCGTTTCATGGCTTCGCGTATGCCCTCAGCCTGCCGCTGACGTATAGCCGAACGTTCATTTTCCGCAACAAAGGAAAGCACCTGCAGGACTATATCCGAAAGAAATGTTCCCATGAGGTCTTTTCCGCGCCGTGTGTCCAAAAGCGGCATATCCAGCACTACTATATCCACGCCCTTCTGCTTGGTAAGAAGCCGCCATTCTTCAATGATTTCCGTGTAGTTTCTCCCCAACCGGTCTATGGAATGAATATATAGCAGTGCGTCTTTGTTGAGTCTGCGCTTTAGTTTTCTGTATTTAGGGCGATTGAAGTCCTTGCCTGACATGTAATCAATATAGATATTTTCTTCCGCCACTCCCATCTCCCTCATGGAAGCAAGCTGCCTGTCGATATTCTGCTCCCTCGTGCTCACACGCACGTATCCGAATATTGCTTTCATGTATATCCCTCCTCGCTCTTATACATGCCTGTTTAAGAGCAATATACAACGTGCGGAGAGACAATAAATAAAAAAAGAATGGGGCTGTGAAAAAACGAAAAAATGCCTTCTCCTTTAGGAGAAGGCATATAAATCATTTTTACATGACAGATTCTACGGTTTCTCTTGCCTGGGCATCTGTCATAAGTATTTCTCTCGGCTTGCTGCCGACGTTCGGTCCTACTATGCCGAGCTCTTCCATTGTGTCGATAAGACGGGCGGCTCTTGTGTAGCCAATACGGAAACGGCGCTGAATGCTTGAGGTGGACGCCTGGCCATTTTGCAGGATAAGTTCAACCGCTCTTGGCAGAAGTTCATCCATTGCAGGCTCAGACGAGCCTCCCTTTCCTTTGCCGTTTTCACCTTCTTCAGCGGCCTGTGCCGCCTGCTCCGTGAAGTTGATAATCTCTTCGTTCGGCTCTGCTTCCTGTCCCTGCGCGCGGATAAATTCGAGGAGACGGTCTACTTCGTCATCCCCTATGAATGCACCCTGTACGCGCTGCGGTTTTGATGAGCCGACAGGATAGAAGAGCATATCTCCTTTTCCGAGGAGCTTTTCTGCGCCGCTCATGTCGAGAATCGTGCGCGAGTCTACCTGCGACGAGACTGCAAAGGAAATACGCGACGGGATGTTTGCCTTGATAATACCCGTGATGACATCAACGGACGGACGCTGCGTAGCGACCACAAGATGAATGCCTGCAGCGCGCGCCTTCTGCGCTATACGGCAGATTGCATCCTCAACGTCATGAGGAGCGACCATCATGAGGTCGGCAAGCTCGTCAATAATGAGAACGATGGACGGCATTTTATCATCGGGTACTTTGTTGTTGAAGCCCTCGATGTTGCGTACGCCATGCTCTGCAAATTTGCCGTAGCGTTTTTCCATTTCCTGTACTGCCCAGTTGAGTACGGAGGCTGCTTTACGCATATCCGTTACAACAGGCACCATGAGGTGCGGAATACCGTTGTAGTTTGAAAGCTCGACCATTTTCGGGTCAATGAGGATAAATTTGACTTCGTCCGGCGCTGCCTTGAACAATATACTCGTTATGAGGGTATTGACGCAGACTGATTTACCGGAGCCTGTAGCGCCAGCTATCAAAAGATGCGGCATTTTGGCAAGGTCTGCGAAAATAGCTTTGCCGCTTACGTCTTTACCGAGGCCTACGGTGAGTTTGGATTTTGCTTTTTCAAAAGCCGCGTCCTCAAGGACTTCTCTGAGGACTACACCCTCCAGCTCACGGTTCGGAACCTCGACACCAATTGCGGATTTCCCCGGAATTGGCTCAATACGCACAGAAAACGCTGCCAGTGCCAGCGCAAGGTCGTCGGCAAGGTTCGTAATCTTGCTGACCTTTACTCCCGGTGCCGGCTCAATCTCATACCGTGTAACGGCAGGGCCATGGCACGCATTGAGAATAGTGGCTTTTACCTTGAAGTTTTCAAGCGTCTGACTCAAAACCTGTGCTTTATCTGCAATTTCCTGCTCCAGTGCGGCATTTCGCACATGCGGATGCTTCGTGAGTATTTCCTGTACCTTCGGTATGCGGTATACGGGTTCAGCAGGAGCCTCAGGTGCGGCAGGAGCTTCAGCCGCAGCAGCAGCTTTTGTCACAGGCGCCGCAGCAGTCTCTGCAGTATCTTCTGCGCTGTCCTCGGGATCTTCAGGTGCGTATACCTCAGAGGACGGCTCTTTTTCCTCGCTGTATTCGATAGTAAAGCTTGGAGGCATAGGAAGCTCCTGCTCCGCTGGAGCCGTCGGCTCCTGTTTCGGCGGCTCAGGAGTATGTATCTCCTGCTCCTGCGCGGTTTTCGGTTCTTCAATCGGAGGAAGCTCTTCATACAAAGGCTCGGAGATTTCCTCCTCCTGCACGAATACAGGGGCGGGCTTCACGTTATTATTTGCTTCCGGCAAAGCAGCCGTTTCTCCGAAACGTGTGTCAGCCTCCTGATTATAGAATGACTCCTTTTTCGCACGGGCCGCGCGCAGCTCTTTGACTTTATCGTATGTCGTTTCCATCGCATTCTGCGCCTTCATGAGGCCTTCCTGCGCGTGCTTCTCGGTTTTCTTTACGCCCGATGCCAGGGACCATGTGGTTGCAAGCAGTACGGAGCCGACTCCCGCGGCAATCAAAATGATGAGTGTACCGTCCACGCCGAAAAACTTGCGGGCAACGAACAGTATTCCGCCGCCGAGCAGTCCGCCGCCCTCAGGCAGGCTTGCCGGCAGTATTTCTTCTCCTACGGGAATCGCAAGATGATGATAAACCGACAAAATCATAGCGTAAAAGACAGCTACGCCGAGAAAACGCTTTGAGAGCTTGAATCCGTGATGGTCTACAATGAGCTTTGCGCCTACGAGCATCAGCAAAATCGCAAAAAACCAACTCCCCACACCGAAAAAATAGCGCAGGAAGCGTGCAAAGTAGAATCCTATGAAACCGACGTTAAAGCCCGCAAGTCCGCAAAGAGAAACGGCGGAAACCGCAACCGTTGCGATTCCGCCCAACTCATAACTTCGTCCTGTATCCGCAGGCTTTTCGGCGATTTTTTTCTTACGTTTTTTCTTTCGTTTATCCAATCCAATCACCTAAAACGATTAGTTACTGCGAAATCCTTTTCGCACATTTATCTGCTTCGAAGAGAATCTTCTCTTCATCAAGTGTCTTAATCTCGCCCTTCTCCATAACCAGTTTTCCGTCAACCATGACTGTATCAACGGAATGGCTTGGAGCAGAGTAAACGAGCAGGGAAACCAGATCAAATTTCGGTGTCCATTCAGCGCCCTTCATGTTATAAAGAACAATATCTGCCAGCGCGCCTTTTTCAAGTCTGCCAGCATCCTTTACACCGACAGCCTTTGCACCGTTTTCAGTACCCAGTTTAAGTGCCTGGAATGCCGGAACAGCCAGCGGGTCAAGCGTATCTACTTTATGAAGCAGCGCTGCCAGACGGACTTCCTCCAGCATATCAAGATTATTGTTGCTGGAAGCGCCGTCCGTGCCGAGCGCAACGCAGACACCTTCTTTAAGAAGCTTCGGCACAGGGGCTACGCCGCTTGCCAGCTTCATGTTGCTTCCCGGGTTGTGTGCCGGGCGGACGTTATATTTCTTGATAAGCTCTATGTCTTTATCACTGAGCCATACACTGTGCGCGGAAAGCACGCCGCAGTCAAGGATACCTGTATCCTCCATAATCTCGAAAGGAGTTTTGCCGTAATCCTTGAGGCAGTTGTCAACCTCGCCCTTTGTTTCCGCGAGGTGAATGTGTACCTCTGCTTTGCGCTCTTTTGCTGCCTCAGCAACACGGCGCAGGAAATCCGGCGGACAGGTATACGGAGCGTGAGGTCCGAACATGACTGTAACACGTCCATCAGCAGCGCCGTGGAAATCTCTGAACAGTTCTTTGTTTTCCTCAAACGCCTGCTCTCCGTTTGGCGCAACACCGATAATGCCGCGCGAGAGAACACCGCGAAGGCCGGACTCTAGGGTCATTTCGGCGACCGTTTCCATATCGCCGTACATATCTGCAAATGTCGTCGTACCGGTACGAATCATTTCAACTGCGGCAAGCATAGCTCCCCAGTAAATGTCGTCCTTGCGCATTTTTGCCTCAATCGGCCAGATTTTATTGTTGAGCCAGTCCATGAGGTTCATGTCGTCCGCATAGCTTCTGAGCAGAGTCATGGAGGCATGTGTATGCGCATTGACAAGTCCGGGAATCGCCAGGTGATTTTTACCGTCGATGACCTTATCTGCTTCAAACCCCGCAGGAACATCACCAACAGCCGTTATACGCTGTCCGTCAACGGCTATATTGACCTGTTTTACACTTCCGTCGGGAAGTACAGCCATAGTATCCTTTATCAGAGTTTTCATTGTCCGCGCCTCCTATTTTTATTCCATGCCGAGATATGCACGCTGCTCAGGTGTCAGCGCATCAATAGCAACTCCCATAGAAGCAAGTTTGACTTCAGCAATCTTTGTATTGATTTCATCCGGCATCATATATACTTTGTTTTCCATATTCTTGTAGTTGTTCAGAAGATGGAGCGCAGAATAGAACTGTACCGCGAATGAAAGGTCCATGATTTCAGCCGGGTGGCCGTCGCCTGCGGCGAGGTTTACAAGACGTCCCTCTGCAAGGAGGTATATCTTGCGGCCGTCCTTCTGGAGGAATTCCTCAATGTTGTTGCGGACAGTTCTGCGGGAGACAGAAAGTGCCTCAAGCTCCGGAATATTGATTTCTACGTCAAAGTGACCGGAATTTGCGAGAATAGCGCCGTCCTTCATGTCTTTGAAATGGCGTTCTACAATGACATCCTTATCGCCTGTGAGCGTGAGGAAGATATCACCGATTTTTGCTGCCTCGTCCATAGGCATAACGCGGAAGCCGTCGAATACAGCCTCGATAGCCTTAATCGGGTCAACCTCGGTAATGATGACGTTAGCGCCGAGTCCCTTTGCACGCATAGCACCGCCCTTACCGCACCAGCCGTAGCCTGCGATAACGACGTTTTTGCCTGCGATAACAAGGTTCGTAGTACGCATGATGCCGTCCCATGTGGACTGGCCTGTGCCATAACGGTTGTCAAACAGGTATTTGCAGTATGCATCATTTGCTGCAATCATCGGGAAATCAAGCTCGCCTTTGTTCTCGAGGAGACGCAGACGATGTACGCCTGTAGTTGTTTCCTCAGCACCGCCGATAATCTCACCAAGGAGCTCACGGCGTCTGTCGTGGAGCATAGCAACGAGGTCGCCGCCGTCGTCCATGATATAATGCGGTTTGATATCCAGTGCCTTATCGATGAACATATCATACTCTTCATCGGAGCAAGCGTGCGTAGCAAATACATTGATACCTTCTTCAACCAGTGCAGCCGCAACATCATCCTGAGTGGAAAGCGGATTCGAACCCGTGATAGCAACCTCTGCTCCTGCGTGTTTGAATACGAGAGCGAGATATGCAGTCTTTGCCTCAAGATGAATAGTCATGACGATGCGTTTGCCTGCGAACGGCTTCGTTTTAGAAAACTCTTCATCAATGCGGTTAAGCACAGGCATGAAGTTCTTAACCCATTTAATTTTATCGTGTCCCGACGGAGCAAGTTTGATGTCCTTAATAATTGATTCCATATTTATATAACCTCCAATTATAATTTCAATTCCATAGATATTTAATTATAACGCATTTGTTCGGATTTTGCCAATGGCAAAACTCCCCAAAAAGAAAAGACATCACTCCGCAGAGCGTGTCCTTCTTTTCTTTCAAAAATCAATGCCTGTCCCCCGGAAAAATCGCATCATCTGAATCCCGGTACTGCAAGGTGCCGCCACCCGGCATCTCCTGCACATCATCAGACGCGTCGTCATCCCAAAGCTTAGGACAGTCCGAAGGGTTATCCCGATACTCGCAGCCGTAATAATCATCACATTCTTCACAGCAGGGCTCATCGGCTTCTCCTATATAACCGCTGCAAGTGTCATCGGAAGGCGCAGATGGCTGATTTTCCACAGGCGCTGCTTTAATTTCAGCGAGATTCGGCAGCATAACGAGAACAAGCCCGACAAGAAGAGGCGTAAACAGCAGCGACAGCGCGCCCCACAGCCAGCCGCTGCGTCCGCGTCGGTCTGCACAGTATCCAACCAGCGCAGAAATACCGAGCCACATTATAAAACTCATAACTCACGCCTCCCATCTGATACTTTCAATCCACTTAATCAGCACCCAACAATTCAGGCTTCAACAAAAAATCAAATACGTCTACCGTCATGACACCGTCTTCATCATAAAACGGATTTAATCCCGTTTTCGCCACAACAATCTTCGCAAACGAATCGTCTATGTAGTACAAGCTTTTCTTTTCCTGTTTTTGCTTCTCTGCATCATCCATTGACAATGCAGACTGGATATAAAACTTCTTGCTTCCTTTTGTAGCAATAAAATCGACCTCTAATGATTTCTTTGCATATATGGTTTTTCCATTTACATCCATTCGATTGGTTTTCTCATTGATATCCACTTCTCCGACATCTACATTGTACCCTCTATATCTAAGCTCATTGTAGATTATATTTTCCATGATATGGGTTTCTTCAATCTGCCTGAAATTCAGTCTTGCATTCCGAATCCCTATATCCTCAAAATATAATTTGAATGGAGAACCAATGTATTTCCTGCCCTTAATGTTATATTTACTCGCTTTAGAGACTATAAAAGCATCTTCAAAGTGCTCGATGAAATTGCTTATGGTTTCAGTACTTATACTTGCTTTTACAACGCTCCTGAACGTATCCGTTATTTTTTTTACATTCACAGGACTACCAATCATTGAAGCAAGAACATTAAATGTATCTCCGAGCTCTGTCTTTTTTCTAATTCCGTTATGGTCGATAATATCCTTGAGATAGGTTTCTTCACACAAGCCCTTCAGGTATGAGATTTTTTCCTCTTCGCTTCTCATCTGCGCGACCAAAGGAATACCACCTGTGACTATATATTGCCGCCACGCCTCACTCGGCGGCACATCCGCTCCCTCCATATACTCCAAAAATGTCAGAGGCAGTACATGCACAATCGTCCCTCTGCCTTTAAATCCTGTAGCAATATCCGAGGACAAAAACTTTGAATTTGAGCCTGTAACATAAATATCAAAATTTCTATGCCGCAAAAGACCATTCAACGTCCCCACAAAATTTTCAAGCAGCTGAACTTCATCAAGCAAAAGATAAAACATATCCGTTTCGTTTGTTTTGTCTTTGATATATCCTCTGAATTTTTTCGCATTTACATAGTAAAGCTCATTTTTATGCTCTATCTTCGCAGATTCCTCGGGTGCATAATCGTCCAACAGATCAATATCCTCATCTGCATCAAAAGCAAACCGGATAATCCTGTTGCTGGGAACACCCGAATTAAGCAAATGCTTATAAAACAGCTCATTCATCAAATACGATTTTCCGGCGCGTCTTGCTCCGGTGATGATTTTTATTAAGCCGTTGTTTTTCCTATCGACCAGTCTTTTCACATATAGCTTTCTAGTGTACTCCATAACAACCTCATATTTTCAAAGTCTTTGATTTTTTTCAAGTATATTTTACCACTTACCGCTTGTTTTTTAAATCCTTAATTGATTTTTTTCAAAGACTTTGATTTTTCCCAAATACATTTTAGATGTTTAACAAAAAAGCTGTACGTCATGTATTTCCCAACGTACAGCGCCCCCAACCTTTATCCACTAATTATACTTTCGTAAAATTTTTAATAAAAATCATAAAAAAGCGTCTTTTCATGCACCATAAATTGGCAATGAAAAGACGCTTAAACTTTTATTGGATAAAATTTATTCTTGATATTTTTTCAGCTTTTCATAGTCCGTCATGTCAATCATGAGGGGCGTTACAGCCACCCGGCCGTGGTTGCAGATGGATATATCGGAGTCCATTGAGTTGTATCCGTCGTAGATTTCTCCACCCACATGGAAAAAAAGCTTTCCGTCACGCTCGATTCTTTCGAATGCGTTGAGATAGTCCCTGTGACCGACTGTCCCGTATACAAATCTCGGCTCTCCCTTTGCCATTGTCTGTGGAAAGTTCACGTTCAAAAATGCCGGCTCGGTCTCATTTTCCAAAAGCTTCGGGAGCTGCTTCGCAAATATGGCAGCCGCTTCAGAGAAAGGCATTTTAGAAAAGAAATCCAGTGAAACCGCAATGGAAAAGATTCCATGCATGAAGCCTTCCATTGCTCCGCCGACAGTTCCCGAATAAAGTACATCAGAGCCGAGGTTCGCGCCATGATTTATCCCAGAGATAACAAGCTCGGGCCAATTATCCTTTTCGCAAAGTGCTTCAAGGTATACCTTCACGCAGTCTGTAGGAGTACCGTCGATTTTCCACCCGTGTATTCCTTTATCCGCAAGAGCTTCGTAAGGCGCTACCTCCAAGTCGCGGTGTACCGTCAGAGCATGAGCCATACCGCTCTGCTGCTGAGCCGGCGCCGCCAGCACAACCTCGTGTTCTCCGGCAAGCTCTTCTGCCAGCGCACGAATTCCCTCTGCCTCTATTCCGTCATCATTTACTAACAGAATCCGCATATTTCACCTCTATTCCGCCAATATCATACGCATGCATTTCTTGGCGATTTCTTCAGGCACCTCCGTAACCTCTGAAACATGTCCTATTTTGTCCAGCAGTACCCAATGCACGACACCGTTTACTGTTTTCTTGTCGTGAAGGGTGGATTCAAAGATTGCTTCTTCTCTGCAGTGGTCTGCCTTGGTCGGCAGATTGAGTCTCTTGATAAGATTGACAATACGCTCTGTATCATCTTCGCTTAAAAGCCCCATTTCACGGCTTATGTACGCAGCTCCGCACATTCCGATTGCCACGGCTTCTCCGTGGTTGTACCTGAGATAATTTGTTTCTTTTTCAATGGCATGTGCCATTGTATGTCCGAAATTCAGAATACGGCGCAGGCCATTTTCTTTTTCATCCTGTGTTACAACTTCCGCTTTGATTTCGCAGGAACGGCCGATAATATGCTCAAGGGACGCTTCCGCCAGAGCCTGTATTTTCTCCGTATTTTCCTCCAGATAACGGAAAAAAGCTTCGTCGTAAATAGCACCGTATTTGATAATCTCGCCAAGTCCCGTGTATATCTCACGTTTCGGAAGAGTCTCTATAAACGAGAGGTCTATCATTACGAATTTTGGCTGATAGAATGCACCGATCATATTCTTTCCGAGACGATGATTTACCGCGACCTTTCCGCCGACGCTGGAATCTACCTGTGCAAGAAGGCTCGTGGCAATCTGTACGAAGGGCACGCCGCGCATGTACGTCGCCGCCACAAATCCTGTCAAATCTCCGACAACACCGCCGCCAAGGGCAAAAATCGGTGAGTGACGGTCAAGTCCGCGCTCAATTGCGCGCGTATAGATTTTTTCCGCAACCTCAAGAGATTTTGATGTTTCCCCTGCCTGCACGGTAAAAAATTCCACGTCTACACCGGCTTTTTGTAAGGCTGCACTGACACGCTCGATATATATTTTCCCCACGTTTGAATCAGTGACAACAAGCCCCTTTGATGAAAAGCGCTGCGCGCGGGTATACTTCTCGAGTTCTTCGTCCAAACCTGTTCCGATGGTTATATCATAGCCGTTGACCGGCAAATCAACTCTTACCTTCCGCATAGCTTATGGCCCTCTCTTTTTAAATAATGAACTATCTCGTCGACAATCTGCAGAGGGGAACGCTCACTCGTATCAACAAACAAGTCCGCCTGAGAGTACATTTCTTTGCGTTCCTCAAGCAATGAGCAGATAGCGGCCCTACGGTCTCCGTCATCTTTCCCGTCAAGAACAGGGCGAACCCCCGGGCGGCGTGTGCGTTCGAGGATAGTATCAACATCAGCCGTAAGGCAGACGACCACCCCATTCTCACGCAAAATCTGTCTGTTTTCTTCGCTTTTCAGCGTACCGCCGCCTGTAGCTATCACTATATGCCTGCGTTCGGAAAGCTCTTTTACTGCCTCGCGCTCCGCGCTGCGAAAATAAGCTTCTCCGTCTGTGGCAAAAATTTCGGGAATTTTGCGGTTTTCTTTTGTTTCAATATAGGTATCCATATCTATAAAGGAAAAACCAAGACGGGCGGCAAGCACCTTTCCCGTGCTGGACTTTCCCGTACCCATAAACCCAATAAGTACAACGTTCTTTTTCATATCGCTCATCACTCACCCGCAAGACGTGCTTTATATGCGCTCATAGCCGACAGGATATCCGTCATGGCATCTCCGCCGAATTTTTCCACCACGGCACGGGCAATGACGAACGCCGCCATAGCTTCTCCAACCACCGAAGCAGCGGAGACAGCGCACACGTCGCTGCGTTCCTTGCATGCGAGAACAGCTTCTTTTGACTCGATATCTATCGAATGAAGCGGAGTCATAAGAGTAGGAATAGGCTTCATAACGGCACGGACAGTTATTTCCTCTCCGTTAGTCATGCCGCCCTCAAGTCCTCCTGCATGGTTGGTCTTGCGGTATACTCTATTATTTTCATCGTAGAACATTTCATCATGCGCTTTGCTTCCCGGAAGCTCGGCATACTTAAAGCCGGCACCGATTTCAACGCCCTTTATAGCCTGAATGGACATCATGGCTCCTGCAAGCGCGGCATCAAGACGGCGGTCCCACTGGATATGGCTGCCGAGTCCGATAGGCACCCCTCGCACAATAACCTCGAACACACCGCCCAGCGTATCTCCTGCTTCCTTTGCCTCACGGATACGTTCCTTCATTTTTTCTTCTGC
>NZ_CDXDFU010000161.1:0-3690 GCF_978017985.1 Schwartzia sp. (in: firmicutes)
CCCGTACCCTCATCAGCTGCGGCAAGCGTGAGATTGATTCCGGAATCACTTCCGCTTATTCCATTATAGAACGTAAAGGAATCCGTAACCGAATCATAGGATGCCTTGATATTCGTACCCATAGCATTTACATCGGCAGCAATATCATTATAGGTTTTGCCTTCCGCAAGGTCCTTAAAGCTATAGCTGATTGTCTGCTTCTTTTTCTGTTCCTCAGTAAGAGCTTCGGCACTATCCCCTACCGTAAACGAAATAGCTATATCTTCGCCATTTACAGTAATTTCAGGGCCGCCTTCCGATTCCTGATAGGTAAATTTGCCATTATGGTTGTCTTTGATACTGTAGAAAACATTATCCGCCAGCTTTATGCTGTTTTTCCCGGCCTCAGTTGTATTGGCCCTCGTAATAGTGCCGTCCGTCATCCAGTACGCGTTAGAGCTTAGCCCCGTGACCTCGACCTTATGGTTCATAGCAATAGCGGCACCGTTTGCCGTTGCCGTTACGGCCGTCGAATCAGTTGTTGTTGCAGCCATAGCATTCAGCTTGGACTGAGACTTAAATCCGGACAGGGTGGTGTATTTGAACGTCGTGAGGTCGGAATAGATATCCGCAAGAGCCTCCTTCGTCCACTGCTGTTTTACTGTCTTTTTATAGAGATTATCATATTCGGTCTGTTTCGAAAGCATTCCGACCTTGACGAGAGATTCTACATCAAGCCCTGAACCGCTGAGACCGTAAATACCATTAACACCCATGGTAATCCCTCCTTACGCATTCTTGTCCAAGAAAGCGCCGAGCCAATCCTTGGCTTTGATCATGTTTTTGATCATTTCTTCAGGTGGGAACTCCTTCAGAACTTCCTTGGTCTGTTTGTCAATCATCTTGACCGTCATCATGTCAACTTCCTTGTTGTATTTAAATTCAAGGTTGCAGTTAATCTTGCTCATGAGTTCATTGAGCTCTTTGGTCATCAAAGTGACGGACTTCTCGTCCATCGGCTTATCCTGATCAGCTGCTTTCTTTGCGGCAGCTTCCTGCTGTTTTTCTGCCGCGCTGTTTGCAATAGCAGTATTAGTACCTTCAGCCGGTGCAGGCGTATTAGCCTGTTCCTGCGATACCGTATTCTGCTGGGCAGTCTGTGTGTCTGTCGAAGTACTTGCTGAATTCGACCCCGTTGCCGCGCCGACTACGATAGCAGCCGACATTACATCCTGAACTTTTCCAATCATTTTTATCCCTCCATAGATACATGCTTTATCTTTCCCTGAACCCATATAACGGGTATATGGCTTTTTACTGCTGCGGTTTCGGCAGTTTGCTCAAATCAAAGTCTGCCGGCATTGCAGCTTTTCGGTTCTCCTCCTGGATTGCCCTATAGATTTCTCCGCGGTATATTTTAATATCCCTCGGCGCTTCGATGGCTATGCGAACATTATCGCCCTGCACTTCAACAACATTCACAACGATGCTGTCGCCAATCATAATCTGCTGCCGTGGTTTTCTTGTCAGTACGAGCATTACTTCTCCTCCTTTTCCTGAAACAGAGGATGCTGAGTAGTGTAACTGCTCTTTTCAAGTACAACCTGCTTTGCTGCAAGTGTACGGTTATTGATAACGACCGGTGCCATGAGGTTGGTCGTCATCTTTGCAATCTCACCGTTAGGTATCGTCAGAAGTGTGTAGAGAACGATATCATCCGGTGTACTGATTCCGAGATTTTTCGTCACATCATCCTCAAGCCGGAACTCGTAGTCCGGAAAGAAGATGTACGGAACGGTCATCAAAAACGCCAAATCGGGAGTTTTGAGCGACTGCAGAAAATAATACGGGCTTTTCTCATCATACGGAATCACCACGAATTCGTGCTCCTCTTCAAAAGCAGGCAGCCCTTCCGCAAATCGGACGACTTTATCTTCCGCAACATCAATTTCACCAAACCGTACCGTGTTGACTTTTCTCATCATAGTTTTCCTCCATTATGCATAAATATCATAATGACCTTCTGATGTCCACATTCGAATCGAACCCCGGTCTTGCTGGTAGATTTCAAATTTCCCTGGATTATACTTAACATCCGCTGTTGAAGAGGTCTCAATCTTAACTGAATGATGCCCCGGGTCAGTTTCCCCATGCAGCTCTGACGGGTGCATAGTAACCTCCGGATCGGGGATAGCCTGCGCCACGAGTGTACGCTGTTTGCTGACTTCCGAGGAAAGCCTTCTATGAGCCTGCTCCGCAAAGATATCGCGGCCTTTTCGGGATGCGTTGTCAATGATATCCCAAGTGTCCTGCGCATGCTTTGACGTGGTCTGCTTAACATCACTCAGTCCCTGTCCGCCGTACTGTCTCGCAAAGTCAATCATTGTAGAGTGACCATAGGAATGACGGCTCGGATATGAGTTGATTTCCAGACTCGGCTGGCTGTATCCGAGGTTCGAGCGTGGTGCTTGATAATCACCCTGCGGCTTAGGCTTCACTATGCGGCTCGACAGAGTCGAAATGTGCATATTGATTCCGATTCGCGGCAGAGTATGCCGGATGTTCAGATATAGCATAGGCTTCCCCCCTTTCCATGGGCTGAACCGATCCATCTATATATACATGGCACAAGGGCGGGACGCATCATGCATCCCGGCCAAGTGTCAAAGAATACTATTCCTCATTTATATTATAGCGCTAAAACAAATGTTTTTCCATAAAAAAACTTTCATTCATTTTAACAGCTCAATGCCTTTATTTTTGAGTGAAGGCATTCGTCATTCTTACAAGTAATCAGCCAGTGTCGGCGGCAGGATTCTCGAGCCGACCGAGAGTGAAAGCTGATAAATCGTCTGTGCTTCCATAAGCTTTGTCGCCAGCTTCGCAACATCCGTGGAATGAACCTCTGTGATATCAGAAAGGATGGATTCATTCTGCGTCGTGAGCATGTCCTTACAGTCTGTGTAGACCTGCTGACGTGCTGCCAGTTTGGACTGGGACACGTTTATAATCTCGAAGGAGTTATTCGCAAGTGTCTTTCCGTCAGATGACATCCACGAAGAATCACCCATATCCGTCATAGCGACAACTGTGAGTACATCGTTGAATGCCGCGGCGCCTGAAGAGTAATTCCCGGAGCTTGCATCATCGAAAATGCTCGTTCCTGCCAAATCTACACCATTAATATTGACTGTATCGGTTGCCGGCTGTGTCGCGCCGTTTTCCTTAACCATGGAAAAATGGTTCGTGTCGCCGGAATAGGTGACAATATACTGCTCGACTGTAGCAAATTTCAGTGTAGCCGTTCTGTCACCTACCGTGATTTCAGCGCTGAAGCTCTTCCCATCATCAGTAATGACACCGGTGTTATCAAAATACATACCTACTTTTTTATTAGCAGTAATCCAGTCACTCACTGTACCCACTTGATCGCCGTTTGCCACGGTCTTCTGCCCTGCAGCCATCTTATCTTTATACCCTTCGTCCATGAATTCTTTCGAATAGATTTTACCGTCAACGGTATTAAGATAATATTCATCACCGGTATCTTTGTCCCGCAGGGTAAGCATCTGTGACAGATTTCCGGACTTTGCGGTTTTCGACGGAGACTCTCCCGAGTTAAAGAACTCCGTCTGCTTATCGTCAAGGGATTTCGTGAGTCCTCGATCTTTTTTTTCATTGGACATCATATATGGCTGCTTCAAATCGGAC
>NZ_CDXDFU010000162.1:0-5881 GCF_978017985.1 Schwartzia sp. (in: firmicutes)
CCTCTACGAAGGCGGTGCTGTCGCTATCTTCGCACCGGGCACGAACATCCCTGAAGCAGGCATTAAGCTTCTGAATCTGCTCATCGAAAGAGCAAAGGCAGAAGCAGCAGACAACGGCTGAGAGGCACATTATGGCAGAGTACACGACTTCTAAACCGGAATGGGCACCGGACAAAGACGATGAAAACAAATTCGCCTGCGGTGTGATGAGCGGAATCGACGGCATCACCGACACAACTGTCGGCAACCTGAATCCGGCACTGAAAAACGGAACAATGAAGCCGAAACGCAAGATGGTCCTGAGCGTAGACGACTATGTCAAGGGCGTCAGCGCAGGCGACCGCGTCACTCTCGCCCGGGCCATCACGTTGATTGAAAGCAATAACCCAAAGCATTTCAGAAAAGCACAGGAGGTTCTTCAGGGCCTTTTGCCAAGGACAGGAAAAGCTCTGCGCATCGGTATCACCGGTGTTCCCGGAGCCGGAAAAAGTACGACCATCGAGGCCTTCGGCAATATGCTCTGTGATATGGGACATCGTGTAGCGGTTCTCGCGGTAGACCCGACAAGCTCGGTAACCCGCGGCTCCATTCTCGGTGATAAAACCCGTATGGGAACTCTTTCACGGCGTGAGGAGGCATTCATCCGTCCTTCACCGGCAGGTGGAACTCTCGGAGGTGTCGCACGCAAAAGCCGCGAAACAATGCTTCTCTGCGAGGCTGCAGGTTATGATATCATCCTTGTGGAAACAGTCGGCGTCGGCCAGTCTGAAACGACCGTCCGCTCCATGGTAGACTTCTTTATGCTCATTGTTCTGACAGGTGCAGGTGACGAATTGCAGGGCATCAAAAAAGGAATCATGGAACTTGCGGATGCAATCGTTGTCAACAAAGCAGACGGCGACAATCTCCTCAAGGCAAAGGTTGCGCGCGCCGAATACGAGCGCATGATAGAATTCATAAGACCCGCTACAGAAGGCTGGAGAACCCACGCCTATCTGGCGTCCGCCTACAAGAAAACAGGACTGAAGGAATTATGGGACGTCATACGTGCCTTTGACAAGGTCACGCACGATTCCGGAGTGTTCAAACGCAGACGCGACAGCCAGCTTTTGGACTGGGTACACAGCATGATTGACGAGCATTTGCACAACCTCTTCTTCGACGATCCGGTGGTGCTTGGACGAATGCCCGAAATCAAAGACGCGGTTCTCAGAGGAATTATATCACCGACACAGGCAGTGGCAGAGCTCATTCACATCTTTGATGTGCAGAGAGCCACCCAGCGCCATGTCGACCTTTTCCACCCGGATAATCAGAAATAAAGGAGGAAGCCACCTTTGTACACGAAGAAAATATACTTCGCCGGAGGCAGCTTTCACGAGCTTCAGGAAGTGTTTTCAAGAATTGAGGGTGTCAGCGGGGTAACCGCGGGCTACATCAACTCCGACATACAAGCTCCTACATACGATGAAGTGATGACAGGCAGCTCAGGAGCTGCCATGGGAGTAGAGGTTCTGTTCGACCCCAAACGTATAGACCTCTCATCTCTGATGGATATCCTGTTTGCCGTAATCAATCCGTATGTAAAGGATAAGCAGGGAGACTGCGAAGGGCCTATGTACCGAAGCGGCGTTTACTACACATCGGCAGAGGATGAACCTATGGTGGAGTATCACATGAACTTCATCAGGAATCGGAAAAAAATCCCGGCCGTGACAGGTTCGCAGCTCACACTGAATGACCCCAACAGCGACCCTGAGGGGATACGCCAATGCTACGCAGAGGCTATGAGGCTTCAAAACTTCACCCCCGCGGAGGATGAGCATCAGCATTATCTCAAAAACCATCCCGAAACAAATACAAATATCGATTTCGCGTTACTGAAGAAACTGAATATAATTCGGTGAAAGATGCCCCACGACTTCTATAAGCGTGGGTCCGGACAAATAACAGGCGGCATGTACATATCCTCGCCTCATTGAAACGCTGACAGAAGATGTTTTTCCTGCGGAAAAACTTGAACGAAGGCGTTATAATCCGGTAAAACAGCACGGAGCCCCGCCGAAAGGCAGGTGCTCCGTGTTTTTTATTCCTTCCTTCACACGATAGATGTATAACTAGGCAAAACTGTATCAACTGCGTTATAATCAATATAACGACGAATATATCGAACGGAGGGATTAACATGAAATGCGACTGCGCGAACTGTCCCACACACGCCTGCTACACCAAGGGTGTAAACTGTACCGGAGCCGATATCGAAGAGGTTAAGGCTCTATACACTGAAGAAGAACGGAAAATAATGGAAGCTGCAGCATACGTGGAAGGTACCTTCTACAGCAACATCACACGCCTTGAGGAAACAGCAGAATTTGCAAAGGCGATGGGGTACAAGACCCTCGGCATGGCATTCTGTATCGGACTTAACTCCGAAGCAAAGACCATTGCGCGCTATTATACGAAGCAGGGCTTCAACTTTTACAGCGTATGCTGTAAGAACTGCAGCGTACCAAAAAAAGACCTTGGCTTAAAGCAGGTCAAACCTGAGCTTGACCACGAAGCCATGTGCAATCCCAAAATGCAGGCAAAATTCCTTGAGGAAAACGGGGTAGAGCTTTATATATCCTGCGGACTTTGCGTGGGGCACGACACGATTTTCAACATGAACTGCCCGGGTCCTGTCACAACACTCGTTGCAAAGGACAGAGTCCTTGCCCATAATCCTCTTGGAGCAGTCTATTCTCGCTATTGGAAACGCAAGCTGGGCATCCTCGGTGACGGCGAGGTCTAAAGAATACATAACAATTTTAATCAAAAAGCCACTTCCCCGTGATATACTGGGAAGTGGCTTTTATTTACATCGGAGAGGAAGTCCTTAATGGCCCGCAATTTTACTACAGGCAGCATCAGCAGAGCTGTTCTCGTCTTTTCCATACCATATCTGCTCACATATTTCCTGCAGATGTTCTACGGCATGGCAGACCTTTTCATCGTAGGTCAGTACAACGGCGTTGATGAGATTACCGCCGTAGCCGTTGGCAGTCAGATAATGCACATGGTCACAGTCATGCTTGTAGGCCTCGCCATGGGTACAACAGTCTGTATAGCCCGTGCAGTCGGCGCAGCAGATAAAAAACGCATAGCAAAGGCAGTAGGGGGCACGGCAGCACTTTTTTTCGCTGTGTCTATTCTGGCTACCGTCCTCACTCTGATTTTCCTGGACTCCATAGTGTCTGTAATGGCAACCCCTGCGGACGCGGTTCCCGGTACAACGTCATATCTTCGCATATGCTTCCTTGGAATTCCTTTTATAACAGCTTATAACGTCATCAGCGCCATGTTTCGCGGCCTTGGAGATACCAAAAGCCCTCTTTTGTTTGTTGCGGCTGCCTGCGTTCTGAATATATCTCTTGATTATGCCTTTATCGGAGGCATGGGCCTGGGCGCTGAAGGCGCAGCATATGCTACCATTCTCGCACAGGCGGCAAGTGTCCTGATATCTATCGTTTATATCCGTCTCAGAGACACAGGAATATCACTTAATACAGCATACCTGCGGCCTGATGTTTCCGTTCTTCGTGAGCTTCTGCGCGTAGGAGCCCCCATTTGCGTACAGGATGCCTTTATTCAGATTACGTTCCTTATTCTCACGATTATAGCAAACAGCAGGGGCCTTGAGCAGGCAGCGGCCGTTGGAATCGTCGAAAAGCTTCTTGGCTTTTTCTTCCTTGTTCCTTCCTCAATGCTCTCCGCAGTTTCCGCTCTTGCCGCTCAGAATCTCGGAGCAGGAAAACCGGAAAGAGCTCTCGGCACTCTCCGCTATGCCCTGAGTATCACAGTCATCTATGGTCTCGCCCTCGGTATACTGATGCAGTTCTTTGATGCTGCGGTGCTGGCACAGTTCACCACAGATGCTGCGGTCATAGCCATGGGCTGCCAGTACATGGGCGCGTACATTTGGGATGTGGCGATCGCCGGGGTGCATTTCTGCTACAGCGGTTATTTCTGCGCCTACGGCATCTCCATTGCAGCATTCATACATAACGCCGTTTCAAGCGTCGCAATACGCGTACCGGGAGCTTATCTTGCTGCCATTATGTGGCCGGATACACTTATGCCGATGGGTGCCGCAGCGCCGCTGGGTTCGATTCTTTCAATCATCATATGCCTTCTTATAGCCAACTGGATGAAAAAACATCCCGAAAAGCTGACCGGCATTGTCAAAGTAAAGGAGAATTAACATTGGTAAAAGATATCATACACGAAGAAGCCTTCCTAAAACAGCCATCCATCGCTGCAGAAAAAGCTGATATCCCCATTGCTCAGGATTTATTGGATACTCTTGCGGCGCATAAAGAAAAATGCGTTGGAATGGCAGCCAATATGATCGGTGTACTCAAAAATATTATTGTTATCAATACAGGTACAGAGGCAATAGCAATGCTCAATCCTGAGATCACAAAGACCTCCGCAAAACGCTACAAGACTGAAGAAGGCTGCCTTTCTCTCACAGGAGAGCGCGAAACAGAGCGTTTTGAAAGCATTGAAGTAAAATACCGTGATATGAATTGGAACAAGCAGAAGCAAAAATTCTCGGGCTTCACTGCTCAGATTATCCAGCATGAAATAGACCACTGCAGGGGAATTCTGATTTGATAAATACAGCAAAAAAGACGGAAGCGCATTCACATGCATTTCCGTCTTTTTCAGTCTGCTCATCCGAACAAATCATCGAGCAGAGCTCTCTTGGGGATGAACTTCATTTTCTGCTGTCCTGTCAAACGAGTTCCGTCATTCGCGCGCGGAACAGGAGCGGATTCATCAGGGACCTCCTTATAATGAGGCCGTTTGAAAAATCGATTGACGACTTTTCCTTTTTCATAATGAGTCACCATGATCGTCCCATCAGGGAGTACACGGCGGATAATCTCCGTAACCTGCCGCTGTGCCTGCAGTTCTTCAAGTTCTTTTCTAGTTTCATCATTCTGTTCGAGCGTTTCTTCCAGTGTCTCTCCACGCTCCTCCACGAGACGTTGGAACAAAGACTTAAAATCCTGCTGCTGCGCTTTATTTCGTTGTTTCTTATCGGTCGATGAAGACGTTGCCGATACCGGCTGCATCCAGAACCCCGGGTGCTCTGTTGAAAAATAGAACTCTGCCATGTTTTTCACCTCCTTATACCCATATATCGTAGTAAGGAGATGACTTCTTAACAATAAATTGAATAATATTAGGACTTTAAGGGAAGAATTTTTGGACTAAAAGCATATAGACAACTGTTCCAACCAATGTAGAAATCAGCATCTGCCTCAACCATAAATGAGTGATTACAGTACAGATAATTCCTACCAGCTCAGGAATCCCGTGCGAGCCTGTAATAAAAGAAGTATTTTTCAGGCAGTAAACAACAAGCATCGCAAAAATTGCAGACGGAAGGGCATTACCCAGATACCTGACAAGAGCAGGCGTAGGTTTTGACGGAGAAAATACAAGAAAGGGGACTGCTCTGGTGAGAACGCTAGCCAAAGCGCATAACGTTATCGTAACAACCTGTTCAAAGAATGTCATGTGCCCTGTACCTTCTTTTCAAGGAATCCCCGTCCCAAAACAAGACTCCCCAGAATCAGAATCATCGTAGGCAGCATAAAAGAATCCGGGCCAAATACGCGAAGGCATATTATCGCAGACAGTATCCCGATTCCGGCCGTATAATGCTGTTTTTCGTGCATCCACTGCTCAAGAAAAATAACAACAAACATAGCGGTCATGACAAAATCAAGACCCTTTGTATCGAATGGCAGGAACCCACCGAAAAGCCCGCCCAAGGTCGCCCCCGCAACCCAATAGCACTGGTTCAAAAACGTCACCCATAACATAAACC
>NZ_CDXDFU010000163.1:0-2260 GCF_978017985.1 Schwartzia sp. (in: firmicutes)
AGCTTTGACTGCTCTGCAGGGGTTAATTTTATATTCCAGAAGTTAAAGCTCAGGCGTTGTTTTTTTTTCCGACGGTGCGACAAAAATCTCGCAGCAGAGAAGTGCGCCGAGTGTACCGCACACCATCAGCACAGCCATAGGTCTCGCGTCTGCTTCGCCCATGATGCCCACAAGAGGAGCCATGATACCGCCCGAAATCATTGAGAAAAATCCGATAAGAGCTGCGGCGCTTCCTGCCTTCTTCCCCTGCGTGCGCATTGCCATAGAAAAGCTGGACGCGCCCATGACAGAGACTATCGGCACCGCCACGACAAGTGCACCAACAGCAGCCGCAAAGGGTGCATGAAACCATACCACCAGCGCAAAAAGAATACTGCCGATAAAGCCCTGAGTAAGCGCAAAGCGGAGCAACGAGATATCCCTTACCCTTCCCGCAAGACGGGCAGGAACAACACCGAAAATACCTACCACTATACCGATTGCACCGAAAAGGAGACTGTACTCCTGCGGCGAAATGCCATAAATATTTTGAAATACAAAGGACGAGCCTGCGATGTAGGCAAAGAACGCCGAAAAGAAAAAGCACTGCACGAGACACTGCCCGAAAAAAGCCCTGTCACGAAGAAGCTCAACAAAGCTTTTGAAGCTGCCGCCCATACTTTTTATGCGGCGTTCAGCAGGAAGCGTTTCGTCCATGCGTATAGATCCGAGCATAAGCGCGAGTCCGACAAAGCACAGGAAAACGAACACGCCCCGCCACGAAACGAAATAAAGAATCTGTCCTCCAACCACAGGCCCCAGTACCGGAGTGATACCATTCACCAGCATCAAAAGAGAAAAGAAACGCATAAGCTCCGGCCCCGTATACATGTCCCTTGCAACGGCGCGCGCCGTGACGATTCCGAAGGCTCCCGAAAGGCCCTGTATCAGGCGCATAGCCAAGAGGATATAAATATCCGGCGCAAGAGCGCAGCCCAGCGACGAGACCATGAACACCGCCATGCCAACCGCGGACGGATATTTCCTCCCAAAATGGTCGCTGACAGGGCCCGCCAAAAGCTGTCCGATTGCCATGCCTGCCATGGACATGGTAAGAGTCAGCTGAATAAGCGACGCACCGACACCCAGCTCCGTTGTCATCTGCGGCAGTCCCGGCAAATACATATCCGTTGAAAGCGGCGCCATGGCCGCCAACATCCCAAGAAAAAATATATCCTTAATACGAATGCCTGTTTTTACATCATCAGTCAAACAAAATCCACCTTTACTATGAATTGCCTATGCATTATAACGCTTACATTATATTTTTGTCTAAGACAAAATAGAAGTATAGAGTTATAAAGGGCACCGATTATCATTTCAATCAGTGCCCTTTTAATCTGAAACTACAAAAGTGCTTTTTTTACCATTTCTTTATCATTGATTGCCATGTCCAACAAACGGCTCAAAACGCCTGTATATCCGCGCCCCAAAAGCTTTGCCTTCGCTAAAGTTTCTTTAGATATTCTCAACGACAGAACTGATTTTTTACGATCATCTCGCTGTTTCTTCGCCAACACAGCAAATTGTGCCAGTTGCTCATCTGTCAATTCCGGAGCATCATCATCAAATATAATCGGTCGTTTGGCAGCGGAACGAACCTCTTCCTTCACGTCTTTAGGAATCTCCTGCCCCGGATATACAGTCATTTTATGAATTGCCATAGTAAAGCCTCCTTTCTTTTGCAGTAGCCACTCGGGCTGATATTAGCCGAACCGTGTTAGCATCGTCGCGTTCAGTAAACACCACAAATAAAACATCCTCAACTTTGCCGATAGTAATATATCGGTCTTCATCAATGCTGTGCATTTCATCATAAAATTCCAGCCGAGCTTCATCGCTAAATACCCAACCTGCACTCTCAAAAGAAATGCCATGCTTACGCTTATTTATCTCATTTTTGTTGTCGTCCCATTCTATGTTACAACCATCAAATTTCTTTTTCATACATTAAGTATAACTTTATGTATTACGAAAATCAATACTTAGCTACATACATATCAATCGTGAATACTATTGCGTGAGGTTCTTTGTTTCTGTATTATTAGATAAGAAAAATCAATTTTCAAACGGAGGTATTATCATGCGTATTCTCGGCGTAATTCTCGGTGTGCTGCTTCTAGTCGCAGGCTGCTTTGTCGGTATTTACAATTCGCTTAAGACAGCCCGCATCGACGTAGATGCACAGTACGGTCAGGTAGAAAACCAGATTCAGCGGCGC
>NZ_CDXDFU010000164.1:0-3957 GCF_978017985.1 Schwartzia sp. (in: firmicutes)
ATCAATAAGCTTGAGCCTAAATACGAAAAAATGAGCGACGATGAGCTCAAAGAGCAGACTGCACTATTCAAAACTCATATCAGAAAAGCTCTCAAAATCGCCAAAGCCGAAGAAGGTATCAATAAGACTGGCAAAAAACGTCCACCTGTAGATGATACCAAGATTTTAAATGATATGTTGCCAGAAGTTTTTGCCGTGGCTCGTGAAGCTGTGGCACAGGGAGCGGATTATCTCGCGGTTGCTGTGCTCAGTGAGGCGGTAAAGCTTCGTGAGGCAGGCTTTACGACTCCGATTTTGATTCTTGGACCGACACAGCCTCAGGAGGCTGACACAGTAGTAAGGTATCGGATTACGCAGGCCGTATTTACCGTTGAACAGGCGGCTGCTCTCGCCGCTGCGGCATTGCGTCAGCATACTCACGCAAAGGTACATATTGCCGTCGATACCGGTATGGGCCGTATAGGAGTGCGCCCGGGAAACGCAGGTGAAATTGCGGCAGCGATGAAGGGCCTGCCGGGTATATGGATTGAGGGCGCGTTCTCCCATTTTGCTTTGGCAGACGCAAAGGATAAGAGCTATGCCAATGAGCAGTTCAAACGCTTCCAGCAGGCTGTTGCAGCCATTGAGGCACGGGGAGTTAAACTGGCGCTTCGCCATATTGCGAATTCTGCCGCAATTCTCGAAATGCCTGAGACACATCTCGATATGGTTCGGGCGGGCATTATTCTTTATGGACTCTGGCCATCGGATGAGGTTGAGCATGTGATTGACCTAAAGCCTGTCATGCAGGTGAAGGCGCGTCTTTCATGTGTAAAGGATTATCATCCGGGTGAGAGTGTAAGCTACGGACGCACATTCATAGCTGCGAGAGAAATGCGGGTGGGGACGCTGCCAATAGGTTACGCCGACGGATATACCCGGCTTTATGCAGGCAAGGCCGTTGTTGAACTTAATGGGCGGCGTGTACCGGTTATCGGACGTATCTGCATGGATCAGTGTATGGTTGATGTAACGGAGGTTGAAGGAGCCCGTGTTGGGGATGCGGTAACGATTTTCGGTTCAGAAACTCTTTCGGCGGAGGAGGCTGCAGGCTGGCTCGGGACAATAGGGTACGAGGTTGTGTGCATGATATCTCCGCGCGTTCCGAGAGTGTACGTTGAGGACTCCGGCTTATGAAATAAGGTTTTTACTTTTGTTTGTGACTTCTTTATGTTATTATAGAGCAGTATTTTAGTTGTAAGTGAGGAAGAATCAATGCTGCATCTACCGCTCGAAAAAATACGTCCGGGCATGATAACGGCACAGAATATATATAATGACCGCGGCGTCAACTATCTGATGAGCGGAGTTCCCATGACCGAGGCATATCTTGAACGTCTTGATGAACTCGGCATAGGTTCTCTCACGGTTTTTTCCACAGAGACAAAGAATGATTCGGTTGTAAACGTGGAGCTCCCGAGGGATGTACTGGATAAAAAGACAAGAACCGAAGCGTTGAAAAACCTTCGTGGGATTTTTGATGATATTGAGCGTAAAAAGACGATAAATATTTCGCTTCTTCAGAAACCGGCGCACAATATCCTGGAGGATATTCTTGCACATCAGCGGGATTTAGTGCAGCTTTCGGATGTCCGGCAGCATGACACATATACTTTTGCCCACAGTGTTAATGTCGCAGTTCTCAGTGGACTTTTAGGAATAATACTGGGGTATTCAACAGCCAATCTCATAACGTTGATTTTGGGCGGGCTGCTGCATGATATAGGAAAAGTAGTCGTTCCGCGTGAAATTCTGAATAAACCGGGAAGATTGACTAAGGATGAGTTTGATATTATTCGAATGCATCCGACAGCAGGCAGAAAACAGATTGATCTTATGAAGGATGAGCCCAGAGCACATCTCTTGGGACTGATTGCGGAGCAGCATCATGAACATATGGACGGGCGTGGATATCCGTTCGGGCTCAGGGAAGACAAAATTGCGCAGCTTGCAAAGGTTGTTGCAATTGCTGATGTTTACGACGCGCTGACGAGTCAGCGCAGCTACAAGGACCCGTACCCGCCGCATATCGCATATAACATAATGAAAAATCTTTCGGTAGGGCAGTTTGACCGAAAAATGCTTGAGCTTTTTTTCAAGAATGTTGCAATTTACCCGGTGACGACAGTTATTGAAACGAATATCGGCATTGGCATAGTGAAAAAGGTGCATTTCGGGCAGACGCTGAGACCGGAAATCTGTATGTTTGCGGATAGAAAAAGAGAGTTTCTTGAGGAACCGTTCATTTTGAGACTCATGGACGAGCCGGGTGTGGACATTCTTCGTGTGTTCAATGATGAAGAGCTTTTGAGATTCATCGATGAAAAAGGCGTTGATCCCTTCGTTTTTTTGGAAAAAAAGTATCCGCGGAGAAATTATCGAGCGGGAAAAATTATATGATAAACTATCAAAGAATTAAAAAGGCAGGGCGTATGCCCTGCCTTTTTTCACGTTCGAACGCAAAATAAAAATGCCGCACATCAGTGCGGCATAATGCAAATCAGGTAGAAGACTTTCGACCGTCGTTCTCTTCACCATAAAGAGCGTGGATTAAATTAACCAAACGCTTTCGGTCCTTTTGAGTAGGTGTCTTTGAAAAAATCTTATATGAACCGTCCATGAGGAAGGAGGCCAGATCAATACCGGGTTCCTTACGTGTGTAAGGGCGGTCGTGCTTGAGCAGGAAATCCAGTGATACATGAAAATAATCCGCTATTTTCTTGAGTGTCTCATGGTCAGGCTCACGCACACCTCGCTCATAACGGTTGTATGTCGACTGTCCGATATGAAGCGCATTAGCTAGATTCGTCTGCGTGAGAGCCTCTTTTTCTCGAAGATAGCGCAGGCGGTTGTTCTGCATCCCGTCATCCTCCTTTCTAAACTTTGAAATAGAATTGTTTACTCATTTTATCAGAAAATTACATTTATGGGGAAGAAATATGCTAAATTGGTATAAAAGTTCGAATGAAAAAATCGACGCAAACGAAAATAAGACGCAAACGAACGGATTGTTAAGAGCTCTTAAATGAAAACAGAGAAAGGCAGGGAAAGCCTTGCCTTTCTCTGTTATGCTCCGGCTGCTTATTATTTTATATGTTTTTTTACGAAGTTGCCGATACGCGCAATGGCTTCGTCGATTTGGCCGAGTGCGGTTGCATAAGAGCAGCGGACATAGCCTTCACCGCATTCGCCGAACGCGCTGCCGGGAACGAGAGCTACGTGCTCGGTGCGAAGAAGTTCTTCGGCAAATTGTTCGGAGGTCATTCCGGTGCCGCGGATATCCGGGAAAATATAGAACGCGCCCTTCGGTTCGAAGCAGGGGAGACCTATTTCTCTGAAACCGCGGTATATTACGCCTCTGCGCCGATCGTATTCGGATACCATTTTCCGCATATACTTTTCGCCGCGGCGAAGTGCTTCGATAGCGGCTATCTGTGCCGTGATGGGAGCGCAGAGCATAGTGTACTGGTGAATTTTTGTCATTGCCGCTATTATTTCGGGAGCTCCCTGAGCATAGCCGATACGCCAGCCTGTCATGGCATAGGATTTTGAAAAACCGTCCAGCAAAATCGTGCGTTCCTTCATACCGGGGAGCGAGGAAAACGTGACGTGTTCTTCGTCGCCGTAAGTCAGATTGCCGTATATTTCGTCAGAAATAACTATGAGGTCATGTTCTTCCGCAAAATTAGCTATTTCAATGAGGTCGCTGCGGCTCATGACTGCACCGGTCGGATTGTTGGGGTACCCTATGAGCAGAACTTTCGTTTTTGGGGTGAGATGTGCTTCCAGGTCAGCAGGAGTAATACGGAATTCGTTCTCTATCTTTGTAGGAACGGGAACTGCAACTCCTCCTGCCAGCACAGTGCATGCTTTATAGGAAACATAACACGGCTCAGGAATAAGCACCTCATCTCCGGG
>NZ_CDXDFU010000165.1:0-20756 GCF_978017985.1 Schwartzia sp. (in: firmicutes)
CTTTTACCATCAAGTACGGAAATGTAGACAGGGCAAGCAATCTCTATGCTCTGGAGCGTGTGCCGATTTTCCACACGGAGGATACATACCGCTCATTCCTTGAGCGTCTGCAGTACGTTCCTGTGTTTGAACGGCTGGGGTGGATAAAGAGCTGAACCACATTTCGCCACCGAAATTCGGCGAAAATAAAAAAATGAATAATTAATCCTAGAAAACTGTGGCAGATTTATGGCTGCCACAGTTTTTATTTTTCTCAAATTTACTGCGTTTGAAAAATCCAACACATGATATTGTGTTGGATTTTTTTTTGATACAAAAATCTTGTGTGTGATTCTGTGGGGCAGAATACGTCTAAATATACATGAAACTGTGAACAAATAGGAAAATAATCCCTAAATTATGCAAAAAATCAGCCCTTTAGAACATACGCTCGTGCAAATGGGGTGGGAGAAATGAAAAAGAAAGAGGATAAAAGTGGGGAAAAGTGGTAAAATGTGGTTGTAAAGGTTGAAAGGTGGTGATGATGGAATGTTAATGGGTGAACACGCGCATACAGTTGACGCGAAAGGCCGTGTCATTCTGCCGGCAGAGTTCCGGGCAGACTTGGGAGAGCATTTCGTCATCACGCGTGGACTTGATACCTGTCTTTTCGTATACGGGGAAGAAGAATGGGATAAGTTTTCGAAAAAACTTATGGCTCTGCCGACGACGAATCCTGAGGCACGCGCTATCGTACGTTACTTCCTTTCGGGAGCGCGGCAGCTGGAATGCGACCGTCAGGGGCGTTTCCTTATTCCAAGCAATCTTCGCCAGCATGCGAAATTGAAAAAAGATGTAGTGCTTAACGGTGTCATCAACCGCATTGAGGTATGGAGCAAGGACGAGTGGACAAGCTACAACGATTCCATTTCCACCTCTGTGGAGCAGATGGCAGCGACCTTGGCGGATCTGGGAATCTAAGGAGGGGCTTCGATGGAGTTTCATCATGTAAGCGTGATGCCGGAGGAGACCATCCGCGGACTTATAACAGACCGCAGCGGTATTTATGTAGACTGCACTTTGGGCGGAGCGGGCCATTCGGGCCGTATCGCCGAACAGCTGACAGAAAATGGGCGTATCATCGGTATTGATCAGGATGCCGAGGCTATCGAGGCAGCGGGAAAACATCTCGCGGGAAGCCGGTGCCGTGTTGATATAGTCCATGACAATTTCCGCAATCTTGATGCGATCCTTAAGGCACAGGATGCCCCTTTGGTTGACGGGGTTCTGTTCGACCTGGGGGTATCCTCGCATCAGATAGATGATGCGGACAGGGGGTTTTCCTACATGCAGGATGCGCCCCTTGATATGCGGATGGACCCAAACGGACTTCTTACTGCTGAGGATATCGTAAACGATTGGGACGAGGAAGAACTGAACCGTATATTTCATGAGTACGGTGAGGAACGCTGGTCAAAGCGTATTGCACAGTTCATAGCTGAGGCCCGTGCCGAAAAGCGTATTGAGACTACAGGGGAGCTTGTAGATATAATATGCAGGGCGATTCCAAAGGCTGTGAGAAGGGCAGCGGGAGGACATCCTGCAAAAAGGGTGTTCCAGGCGGTCCGGATTGCAGTGAATGATGAGCTTGGAATTCTTGAGAATACGTTTCGTACAGCAGTACGGCATCTGAAGCCGGGAGGAAGGATTGCAATAATAACCTTCCATTCGCTTGAAGACCGTATAGCAAAAAATACACTGCGTGAAATGGCGCGGGGCTGTATCTGCCCACCGGAGCTTCCTGTGTGCATGTGCAACCATAAGCCTGAAATAAAACAGCTCGGGAAAGCAATCAAGCCAGGGAAGGATGAATTGGCTGAGAACCCGAGAAGCCGCAGCGCAAAGCTTCGGATTGCAGAAAAACTTTGACAGGAGACCTGCTTAAAACATTGCAGACTCTGTAGGAGGGGGAAATAGGAATGCCAGCCAGACAACTTCAGGAAGACTACTATTATGAAGAGCAGCCTGCCGTAAGACCTGCCATAAAGCCTGCTCCCAGACGTGCCCCGAAAAACCGTCCTCATATAAATTCCAACCTGCGGTTTCGTATTGGTGTTATTGCGCTTGCGCTTGCCGTTACGGCGGCAGTTTCCGTGTCGCGCACCGTCATAAGCGCTACGCGCGGATATGAGCTCGTGCAGACTCAGAATCAGGCTGCACAGCTTGAGAAGGAAAATAAGCAGCTTGAGCTGCAGATTGCCGAGATGCGGTCTCCGGAGCGTATCAAGAATATTGCAACGAATGACTTGGGGATGAGCGTTCCGCGCGATGTTTACTTTGCGGCAGAAAAATAAGAGAAAGTATAAGGGGGTGCCTCAAGGCACCCTTTTGTTATTGCTGATTTAAACCTCGGAGGAAAGTTTGCCATGGCAAACTTTGATTTAAAGCATTATAACTCGGTGGAAGAGGTTCCCGGCCTCTACAGGTGGTGGAAAACAAACTTTAACAGGCGGTGAGAATATCTCCCACCTCGTTGAAACGTTAATTGGAAGATTTTTCTTTTTTCAAAAGTAAAATTTGAACAACTGCGTTATAACTCGGCAGAAGATGCCTCTGCCTCTGTAGGTGGGACAGGGACAAATAACAGACGGTGGGCATATCTCCAGCCTCGTTGAAATGCTGCAGAGGAAGGTTTGCCTATGGCAAACCTTGATTAAAGGCATTATAACTCGGCAAATGTGCCTCGTTGAAACGCTAAGTAGAATATTTTTCTTCTTTTGAGAAGAAAAATTTGAACAATGGCGTTATAATTATATAGTTATGGAAGATTTTTTTGAAGTTTTTTAGTGAAGGGGATAAACATGAGAAAGAAACTCAAAAATTTAGCAGCACTTGTTGAAGGAGCAGAGATCTTCGGAAACGCTGATACATTTATTACTGATATAGTACAGGATTCACGGCAGGCAGGACGCGGCGCCATGTTTGTCTGCATGGAAGGCGCTCATGTAGACGGACATACCTTTATTGATGATGTCGCAAAGAAGGGCGCAGCAGCAATTATTACAGAGCGCAAGGGTGTAAGAGCTCCTGCAGGAGTTGCGGTGCTTACCGTTCCAAACCTTGATGAGGCACTTAAGGTTATTGTTCCTGCGTTTTTTGATTACCCGGGACAGCGTCTGCGCATGATTGGTATTACAGGTACTAACGGAAAGACGACGACAAGCTATCTTATCCGCGCAATACTTCGTCAGGCAGGTCATAAGGTCGGACTTATCGGCACGATTCAGATAATGATAGGGGATAAAATTCTGCCTGTTCATAATACGACGCCTAACGTAGTTGACCTTCAGCGAACTCTTTACCGGATGGTGGAGGACGGCGTGGAGTACGCAGTAATGGAGGTTTCTTCCCATGCGCTTGACCAGGGCCGTATTGCAGGCTGTGAATTTGACACCGCGGTATTTACTAACCTTACACAGGATCATCTTGATTATCACAAAACAATGGAAAACTATCGCGCGGCAAAGGCCAAGCTTTTTGAAATGCTGGGAGAAGGCATAAAGCCGGGAAAGACGGCTGTTGTAAATATCGACGACCCGGCAGGAGAATATATGCTGGAGCATGCTGCCTGTGACAAGATTACCTACGCTGTAGAGTCGGAAGAAGCGAAGCTCCGTGCGGTTGAGGTCAAGGTACGCCAGACTGGAGCTTCATTTGCGGTACAGGGCGGCTTCGGACGCATTAAGCTGAACCTGCATATTACAGGAATGTTCAATATTTACAACGTTTTGGGCGCAGTGGGCGCTGCCATGGCGGAAGCTATTCCGACGGCTGCAATTGAGCAGGCTCTCCAGAATTTTATGGGAGTGCCGGGACGCTTTGAGCTTGTTGACTGCGGACAGCCCTTTGCGGTAGTTGTTGATTACGCGCATACTCCGGACGGATTGGAGAATATTCTCCGCACGGCGCGTCAGATAACGGAAAGGAAAATTATTACCGTATTTGGCTGCGGAGGAGACCGGGATAAAACAAAACGTCCGATTATGGGCAGGATTGCCGCGGAGCTTTCGGATGCGGTAATTGCAACCTCGGATAATCCGCGTACAGAGGATCCTGCTGCTATTCTTGAAGATGTCATGAAGGGTGTTGAGGAAAAAATCGGCGTAAAACCTTATGAGAAAATACAGGACCGACATGAGGCTATTTTTGTTGCAATCGCAATGGCACAGGCGGGAGACACGGTTGTAATTGCCGGAAAAGGGCATGAGAATTACCAGATTTTGAAAAATGAAACCATTCACTTTGATGACCGTGAGGTAGCCCGTGAGGCATTGGGAGGTATTGTCTGATGGTAAAATTTACTTCCGCAGAGGTGCTTGAAGCCACAGGCGCAAAGCTTGCACACGGTGAAAATACCGTGTTTACGGATGTAACTACAGATACAAGAAAAATAAAAGAAGGTTCGCTTTTTGTCGCGCTTCGCGGAGAGCGTTTCAACGGCGAGGATTTCGCGGCGGAAGCGGCTAAAAAGGGCGCTGCCGGTGTGATTGTGAGTGATTCCTGCAAAAAAGAGATTATTGATGAGGTGCAGGCGGCAGTTTTCTGTGTTCCTGACACGCTTGAGGCATATCAGAAGCTGGCTCATGCATGGCGCAGACATTTTGATATACCGGTTGTCGCTATAACAGGCTCCAACGGAAAGACTACGACAAAGGATCTGACGGCGGCAGTCCTCGGGGCAGCGTTCCCGGTGCTCAAGACTGCAGCAAACTTCAATAATGAAATCGGACTTCCCATGACACTCCTCCAGCTTCGGGAGGAACACCGCGCAGCTGTCGTTGAAATCGGAATGCGTGGACTCGGGCAGATTGCCGCGTTGGCTCCTGTGGCTGAACCGTCCATAGGTGTCGTTGTGAATGTGGGAGAAACGCATATGGAGCTTTTGGGCTCCATGGAAAATATCGCCAAAGCAAAAGGGGAAATGGTTGAAGCCATTGCTCCGGGAGGAACTGCCGTAATCAATGCGGACAATCCATATACCGCAGCTATGGCGGAAAAAGCGGCTCCGGGAGTGCGTGTAATTACCTTCGGTATGGAAAAAGATTCGGACGTGCGGGCAGAGGACGTAAGAACAGAAGGGCTTTCACAGAGCTTTACCGCTGTGTTCGAAGGCAGAGAACGTGTCAAATGCAGTATTCCCATGGCAGGGCGTCATAATGTAATGAATGCGCTTGCTGCTCTGGCTGTAGGATATTCACTGGGAATCAAGCCTGAGGTCATGGCGAAAGGACTTGCAAATCCTGATATGACAAAACAGCGCTTTGAGTGTGAAAAACACGGTGACTATACCATAATTAACGACGCGTATAACGCAAGCCCCGCATCGATGGAGGCAGCTTTTGCTACTCTGGCGGAGGTCGCCCCCGGAAGAAAGATTGCGGTGCTCGGAGATATGCTTGAGCTTGGTGATATCGCCGTTGAATCACACCGAAGAGTCGGAGAAAAGGCGCAGGCTGCAGGTATATGCGCTCTTGTGACACGCGGAGAAATGGGAGAAGAAATTGCCAACGGCGCGGAGAAGATGGGATTAAAAGATGTTTATCGCTGCAGGACACACGAGGAAGCTGCGGATGTCCTCAAAAAAATACTGCAGCCCGGAGACACGGTTCTTTTCAAAGGGTCCCATGGAATGCAGATGGATAAAATCATAGAGCTTTTGTGAAAAATTTTGCTTATGGCAAAATTTGAACTATGGCGTTATAACTCGGCACAAGATTTTTATATACTTGTGGCGTTTGTCGAGATAAATACTGGTCGGCAAAAATATCTTGCCTCGTTGAAACGCAAAGAGGAATATTTTGCTTGTAGCAAAATTTGAACTATGGCGTTATAATATTACTTTGTTATTTGATGAATAATTTTTTAGTGCATGGCATTATCCCTGCCGGAAGGAGATTGTTTTTTTCATGGAATTGAGTACGCTGCTGCAGGCTGCGGCATTCTCACTCGTCATTGTTCTTATCATGGGGCCTTTTGTTATACCGAAGCTCCATAAGCTGAAATTCGGACAGAGTATCAGAGATGAAGGCCCGAAAAGCCATCAGAAGAAAAGCGGAACGCCTACCATGGGAGGTCTCATGATTGTGGCGGCTGTTACGGCGGCATCGCTTTTGACGAGCGGAGGAAACACGGCTGTACTGCTGGCAGTTTTTGTCATGCTCGGACATGCGGTTATAGGCTTTGTTGATGACTATATTAAGGTTGTAAAAAAACGCAATCTTGGACTCAAAGCGAAGCAGAAGCTTGCGGGTCAGATTATTATGGCTGTCGTAGTAACTTATATAGGAACGAACTGGCTTGGAATGACGACGGATCTTTGGATTCCATTCGTCTCGCACACAGTTGATTTGAGCATTGGGTACTATGTTCTGGTGTTTTTTGTACTTGTCGGCACGACAAATGCCGTTAACCTTACAGATGGTCTTGACGGACTTGCCGCAGGTACTGTTGCCGTGGCTGCTGCGGCTTATGCAGTCGTATGCATGTGGTTTGGCAAGGTGGAGCTTGCTGCCTTCTGTGCGGCTGTTACGGCAGCGTGTGTCGGTTTTTTGCGGTTCAATGCACATCCTGCGAAGGTGTTCATGGGAGATACAGGGTCGCTTGCTCTCGGAGGAGCCGTGGCTGCTGCGGCTATTCTCACGAAAACAGAACTGCTTCTTGTATTGATTGGCGGCGTATTCGTCGCGGAGGCGCTTTCGGTAATTATTCAGGTCATTTCATTTCAGACCACGGGAAAGCGTGTTTTCCTTATGAGCCCTCTTCATCATCATTTTGAGCTGAAGGGCTGGCCCGAAACGAAAGTCGTTCATGTATTCTGGTTTGCCGGAGCTGTCTGCAGTGTTCTGGCACTTTTCATACTTTCTGTACATTGATAAATGAAGGAGTCTTTTAATATGGATTGGAAGAAAGAACGGGTACTGGTCGTAGGCGCAGGCATAAGCGGTATAGCTGCTGCCAAAATGCTCAAGGGCTTCGGAGCTGAGGTTTCCTTAAGCGATGCGAAAAAGAGAGAAGAAATCAGTTTTGATCTGACTGAGCTTGAAAAGCTTGGAGTAAATCTCGAGCTTGGACCTCAGACAGAGGCACTGCTTGACGGCGTAACGCGCGTTTTGGTGTCTCCGGCTGTTCCTGTCAAAATTCCTCTCATTCAGGCTGCGTATAAACGCGGTATACGCGTGGAGAGCGAAATTGAATTTGCCTATGAACTTGCTGAAGCGCCAATCTATGCTGTTACGGGAACGAACGGCAAGACGACTACAACAACACTGCTCGGTCTTTTAATGGAGACGGTATATCCTGTTGTCGGTGTCGGTGGAAATATAGGTGTTCCCTTCTGTGAAGAAGTCATGCGTGCAGGAAAGAACGGCTGCACCGTTGCTGAAATCTCCAGCTATCAGCTTGAAGCAACAGAGCATTTCCACCCGAAGGCGGCCGCTATTCTTAATGTTACCCCTGACCATGTGGTACGTCATGGCTCGCTTGAGGTCTATCAGCAGATGAAGGAGAAAATCTTCGCGCAGCAGACAAAGGACGACTTTTTAGTTCTTAACTATGATAATGAACCAACCAGATCTATGGCTGACAGAGCTTCTTCAACTGTGTGTTTCTTCAGCCGTCTTGAAAAGCTTGAGCAAGGTGCCTTCGTTGAGGATGGTACTCTGGTTATGCGCTGGAACGGTGAGACTCATAAAATTCTTCCGGTTAAAGAGCTTAAAATCAAAGGCGGACACAACGTTGAGAATGCTCTGGCTGCATGCGCCGTTGCTTTCCTTGCCGGGGCAAAGCCTGAGCGTATGGCGGAGGTTCTGCGCAATTTTGAAGGCGTGGAGCACCGTATTGAGCCGGTTGATGCAGTCGATGATGTCATGTATTTCAATGACTCAAAGGCAACGAATACAGATTCCTCCATCAAGGCACTTGAGAGCTTCCCGGAAGGCCATGTTGTGCTTATTGCCGGAGGCGACGATAAAATGACCGACCTTACGGAGTTCATGCAGCTGGTTAAGAAAAACTGCGATGCTCTTATCCTGGTCGGAGATGCGGCAGCACGTTTCAAGGAAGCGGCTATCGCAAACGGTTTTGAATCAGGAAAAATCTATGAAGCAGGGTATTCCATGGAAAAAGCGGTGGATATAGCGCATAAGATTGCACGTCCGCCGCAGACAGTTCTGCTCTCTCCTGCATGCGCAAGCTTTGATATGTTCTCGGGCTTTGAAGAACGCGGGCGTGTATTCAAAGATCTTGTACGTCAGCTGATTAAGTAATTATTATATGAAATAAGCAGTATTGGAGTTTTTATTTTGCGTATTATCGTATCCGGCGGCGGTACCGGAGGACATATTTATCCTGCCGTCACGCTTATTCGGGCTATTCAGAGACAGGTTCCCGATGCGGAGTTCCTTTATGTGGGGACTGAGGACGGGCTTGAAGCCGATATAATTCCAAAGGAAGGACTGCCGTTCGAAACGGTAAATATCCGAGGATTCAAGCGCAGCCTTTCACCTGAAAATATTATCCGCGGAGCTAAGGCTTTCGGCGGAGTTTTGAAGGCGATGGGCATAGTGCGCCGTTTTCGCCCTGATGCCGCTGTAGGTACCGGGGGATACGTATGCGGGCCGATTCTTCTGGCGGCAAGTCTTATGGGAGTGCCGTCCCTGATTCAGGAGCAGAATGTTGTTCCGGGTATAACGAACAAGCTGCTTTCCAGATTCGTTTCTAAAATTGCTATAGGAACAAAGGAAGCAGAGCCATATTTCCCGAAGGACAAGGTTGTTTTCACAGGAAATCCGATTCGCCGTGAGGTAATGGAGGCAGGCCGTGAGGCCGGTATAGAAGCTTTCGGTCTTGACCCTTCAAAAAAGACTGTTCTTGTATCCGGAGGCAGCCGCGGCGCGCGCAGTATAAATCGAGCCATGATAGGGGTTCTGCGCCGTTATGCCGGGCATCCTCATGTGCAGATACTTCATGTTACGGGTTCAGTCGGGTATGATGAAACTATGCAGGGGATACGCGCGGCCAATATCGATCTTGAAAAAGCGGGAAACCTTTTCGTTAAGCCGTATCTTTATAATATGCCGCAGGCAATGGCCTGCACGGACCTTGCCGTTTTTCGCGCCGGGGCTATCGGTATCGCGGAGCTTACGGCAAGGGGAATTCCGTCCATACTGATTCCGTATCCGTATGCGGCGGCAAATCATCAGGAGCATAACGCACGTGCCATTGAACAGGCGGGAGCGGCGCGTATGATTCTTGATCGTGAGCTTACTGAAGAGAGACTGATTTCCGTACTTGAAGAGCTTTTGACCGAAGATGAAAAGCTCAGGCTGATGGCTGAGGCGAGCCGCAGGCTCGGACGGCCTCAGGCAGCCGATGAAATAGCTTCGATGATTCTGGCGCTTACGAACAGATAAGAGAGGAGTAGCAGCAATGCTTCAGGGAATTCATAAAATTCATTTCATAGGAATAGGCGGCGCGGGTATGAGCGCACTGGCTCATATCCTTGTTGAGCAGGGCTATGAGGTTTCAGGCTCAGATCTTAAGGATTCGCCAATAGCGCAAAAGCTTATGGCGCATGGAGCGAAGGTTGTTTTTGGACATAAGGCCGAAAATGTGACAGGAGTCGATGCTATTGTTGTGTCGTCGGCAATCCCGGATAACAATCCTGAGGTCGTTGCGGCAAAGGCACTTGGCATCAAAAAGCTGCACCGCTCTGATATAAACGCGGCTCTTGTAAATTCATCAAAGGGTATCGCTGTTGCGGGAGCGCACGGAAAGACTACAACGACTTCAATGACAGGTATTATATTGAAGAAGGGCGGAGTCAATCCGACTATTGTAATCGGAGGAGAGGTCGATTACCTCGAGGGCAATGCATGCCTTGGCGAAAAGGGCGGCTGGCTCGTCTCCGAAGCTGATGAGAGCGACGGTTCTTTCCTGAAGCTTTATCCGACGATTGCGGTTGTAACCAACGTAGAGGATGACCATCTGGACCATTACGGTACGATGGACAATATCAGAAAAGCCTTCAAAGAGTTCATTGAAAATGTGGACAAGGAAAAGGGATGTGCCATTGTCTGCTTCGATAATGAAAATATCCGCAACATTGCGGCACAGACAGACCGCTATATTATTTCGTATGCTATTGATCATGAAGCCGATTACCGCGCGGAAAATATTACCGCGCAGGGTGCAGGTACTTCCTTTGATGTTGTTAAAGGCGGAGAAAAGCTTGGCCGTGTCACACTGCATGTTCCGGGACGGCATAACGTACTTAATGCGCTTGCTGCGGTTACGGCGGGTATTGTCTGCGGACTTACCGTTGAGCAGGCGGCAAAAGGTCTTGAGGATTTTCACGGCGCAAAACGCCGTTTTGAAACAAAAGCACGCGTAAATGATGTATGGATTGTAGACGATTACGCGCATCATCCGACGGAGATTGCGACAACTATACGTGCTGCGCGCCAGACGGAGCCGAAACGTCTTATCTGCGCGTTCCAGCCGCACCGTTATTCCCGCACGAAGCTTCTTGCGAAGGAATTCGGAGCTGCATTTGAGGGAGCAGATCTGCTGCTGCTGACGGATATATATTCGGCAGGAGAAGAAAAGATTCCGGGCATTTCGGGAGAAACTATTTTTACTGAGGTAATCAAAGCAACAGGGCAGAAGGTATCTTATATCGAAAAACGTGCGGACATAGCACCGTATCTTCAGTCTATTGCGCAGCCGGGCGACCTGATAATCACTATGGGCGCCGGTGATATTTGGAAAACAGGAGAGGAGCTCGCGGAGCTTCTCAAGAAATAAGGGGATACATATGGAGCAGAAGGTAGTCGTTGTAATGGGAGGACCGTCCTCAGAGGCTGAGGTTTCACGCAGGACAGGAGCAGCAGTGCTGGAGGCATTGGCATCTAAGGGCATTAATGCGGAAGGACTTGAATTTGAGCCGGTTAATTTTGTCGAGCAGATAAAATCGAGCGGAGCGGATTTGGTTTTCAATGCCATTCACGGTTCCTATGGAGAAGACGGCAGAATACAGGCTGTGCTGGAGCTTCTGGGAATTCCTTACACGGGTTCGGGGGTTCTTGCGTCCGCAGTTACAATGGATAAAAACGCAGCCAAGCGTTTTATGCTCGGGGAGGGTGTTCCTACTCCGCGTGCCCATATGTACCGTGCTATTGACCGCAGCCGCAATCTCACTGCTGAAATTTTAGAGGAATTTTCACTCCCTGTGGTTGTAAAGGCAGCCGCACAGGGATCAAGTATCGGAGTTGTAATTGTTGAAAAGGCGGAAGCTCTCGACGATGCGATAGAAGAGGCATTCAGCTATGGTGATGATATTCTTGTAGAAGAATTCATCAGCGGTAAAGAAATAACCGTTGCGGTACTTGGGGACGATACAGAGCAGACGATTCTGCCTATCATTGAGATTACGACAGCATCAGGACGCTACGACTACGAAAGCAAGTACACAAAGGGCGCTTCCGAGCATATTATTCCTGCGCGTATTTCAGGAGATGCCGCAAAAAAAGCGGAAGCTGCGGCCATTGCATGCTTCAGGGCCTGCGGTTGCCGCGGAGTCGCGCGTTTTGACATGATGATTTCCGAGGACGGAAATCCGTATGTAATAGATATAAATACCGTGCCGGGAATGACGGCAACATCACTCGTGCCTGATGCGGCAAGAGTAATGGGAATGTCCTTTGCGGACCTTTGCGAAAAACTCGTCATGATGGCACTGAAAAAATAACTTGCCGAAAAATTTTGGAGGGGGGCGGAAAAGATGAACCGGGACGATATGGAGCTGACGGAAGAGGAACGGGCCGTGCTCTCTCAGAATTTCGAAGCTCCTGATACTGTCGGCAGGCCGAACGCTGGAGCAAAAAAACGAAAAGGCCGCTGGCTTTTGCAGGCACTGATGTTCATCGCGGTCTGTGCAGCCTGCGCGGCAGCCGTTTTCTACCTTCCGTTCTTTAAGGTGAATTCTATTGCCGTTGCGGGGAATAAATATGTTTCGACGGAAGATATCTGCCGCATAGCCGGAGTACGAAAGGGGCAGCACCTTCTGGAGGTCGAAACTGCCACGGCATCAAAAACGCTTATCAAGGACCTTCGCATAGAAAAAGCATCTGTCCGCCGCGTTTTTCCTAACGGACTTTTTATTGAAGTAGAGGAACGGCGTCCTGTTGCGAATATCGCCTGCGAATACGGATATCTTGACCTTGACCGTCAGGGTATGGTATTAAATGCGTATAAGAACAAGCATTTTCAGACGATACCGTTTCTTGAGGGCATAAAAATCCAAAACCTCTATATAGGAGATCACGTAAAGGAACCTGTTGTGCTTGATACGCTTGCTTATCTGTCAGAGATAAGCGAGAATGCGCTTTCAGGGCTTACTGCGGTCAATCTGGCCGACCCGTCGCACGTCATTGCTTATACGACTAATACAGTGGAGGTACGTGTCGGGAAACTCAAGGATCTCGAAAAGAAAGCGAAGCTTACACAGGATTTTTTGGAAGAGCTCCGCGTAACAAAGCATCAGATGGAATATATAGACCTGAGCTTTTCAAAGCCGTTTGTTAAGTTTCGTCAGCAGTAAAGGAAGACAATCATGCATAGATTTAAAAAGGGCCACATTTCAATAGCGTTGGTCTGCGCAGTGCTGGGATTTATGATTGCACTGCAGTTTCGCATTTCAATGGACCAGAAGGCATCGCTGCCGTATCAGCGTCTTGAGGAATTATCATCACGTCTGCTTGATGCGGAAAGAGAACGCGACAAGCTGCAGGAAAAAATTGCTGCCCTTGAAGCGGCAGTTGAAAATGGCGAGGCAAAAAATCCTGCCGGGCACAGAGCTGCAGAAAACATGCGCGAGCGAGCAGGTCTTGTGGCGATGGAAGGTCCCGGGGTCATTGTAACGATTGATGACAGCAAAATAAAATCCAAGGCCGGAGACAATCAGAATCTCTATATAATACATGATGATGACCTTCTCCGTGTAATAAACGAGCTTCGCGCAGCAGGCGCGGAGGTAATTTCAATCAATGGACAGCGTCTTACCGCTTCGTCTGAAATCCGCTGCGCGGGACCGACTCTTTCGGTTAATAATGTACGTTCTGCTCCGCCATATGAAATTCACGCTATAGGCGATGCGGCTACATTGGAAAATTCCCTCAAAATGCGCGGAGGCGTCATGGAGACATTGGCAGTCTGGGGAATCCAGCTGGAAATACAGACCTCCGAAAATGTAGAAGTACCTGCATATAAGGGGACAACACAGTTTCAGTATGCAAAACCGGTGGGAGGTGGCAGCCAGTGATTACTGCAATCGGCGGGCTCCTGGTGGGCCTTTTGCTGGGCGCGTTCTGCCCGATTATTATTCCTGTGGCATATTCGAAGCTCTTTTCTGTAGCGCTGCTTGCGTGCCTTGATTCGGTTTTCGGCGGATACCGTTCAGTGCTTGAGGATAAATTTGATAATACGATTTTTATTTCAGGTTTTTTCACTAACGCGCTTCTTGCCGCGTTTCTTGTGTATGTCGGAGACCATCTGAGCATAGATTTGTATTATGTTGCGCTTCTGACCTTCGGCTTCCGCATATTCCAGAATCTCGCGATTATCCGTCGTTATTTTTTGAAGAAGCATTGATTTCTGCTAAATTTTTGTGGATAAAAGGGTCAATAGATGATAAAATAAATACGTATATCATAGCGAACCTTATGCTGGGAGGGCAATATCGTGATAGAATTGGACGATACAGCACGAAACGACGTAGCTAAAATAAAAGTAGTAGGTGTAGGCGGCGGCGGCGGAAACGCAATCGACCGCATGATTTCCTCGGGGCTTAAAGGCGTCGAATTTATAGCAGTTAATACAGATGCACAGGCACTTCTCCACTCTCTTGCGCCTAAGCGCATACAGATAGGCGAGAAGCTTACGCGCGGTCTTGGCGCCGGCGCAAAGCCGGAGGTCGGAGGCAAAGCGGCCGAGGAAAGCCGTGATGATATCCTCGATGCTCTGACAGGCGCGGATATGGTTTTTGTTACAGCAGGCATGGGCGGCGGTACAGGTACCGGTGCTGCTCCGGTAGTGGCTCAGTGTGCTCGTGAGTGCGGTGCGCTGGCGGTTGCCGTTGTAACCAAACCGTTTAAGTTTGAGGGGCGCCGCCGTATGATGAATGCGGAAGGCGGTATCGCAAATCTCAAACAGCACGTTGACACGATTATTACGATTCCGAATGATCAGCTTCTGCAGATTGTTGATAAAAAGACACCGATGATGGAAGCATTCCGTATTGCGGATAATGTTCTTCATCAGGGCGTGCAGGGTATTTCTGACCTCATTGCGGTCGACGGTCTCATTAACCTCGACTTTGCTGACGTTAAGACGATTATGTCTGATGCAGGCTCTGCCCTTATGGGAATCGGCGAGGGCACCGGAGAAAATGCTGCGGTACTCGCGGCACAGAATGCAATTGCATCGCCGCTGCTTGAGGAATCCATTCAGGGCTCGCGCGGCATTCTGCTGAATGTTACCGGTGCATCTGAGAAGCTCAGCATTTTCGATGTCAATGAAGCTATGACAACGATTCAGGAAGCAGCGCATGTAGATGCTGAAATCATTTTCGGTGCTGCTATTGATGATACGCTTGGAGATACTGTCCGTGTTACTGTCATTGCAACACGCTTTGACGAGGCGGATGATGTTGTCGGTGTTCCGGCGCGTCAGACGGCACAGCCGATGATGCAGCAGCCGGTACAGCAGGCCGTGCAGCAGCCTATGGCTCCGCAGAATATGCAGCCTCAGCCGCAGCAGCCGGTTCTGCCGAATATGACGACTATTGATATTCCGACTTGGCTGCGCCACAGCGAGTGATGCTTTTGGCGTTTGCCGGGGCTTAGTAAGAACCTCACAGGCGGGCCGCTGATGTGGCCCGCCTTTTGTTAGGAGAACATGTATGAGAAGATATACACCGCTCCTTTTGACAGCGTTTATTGCAGCTTTTTTGGCTGTATTGGGTACGGTATATCTGGGAACATTTGCAGATAAAACCGGACCGAATGCGGGAAACGCTATTACCGTCTACACGACGATACCTGCAGAGCAGGCAGCTCTTTTGGCGCAGGAATACGAGAAAAGCTATCGCGTACGGGTGAATTTCAATACCATGAGCGCGGAGGATCTCTCTGACCGCTTAAAAAAGGAAGCAAAAAAACCGGGAGCAGACCTTGTTGTTGCAAGCCGACAGGTGCTGGAGACTGCTGCAGCAGATGGGGCGTTTGTTCCTTATGAGTCCGAGGAGGCCGATTCGGTACCGGATTCTTTGAAATCTGATAATGAAGCATGGGTCGGTATTTGGTATGACCCCATTGTTTTCTGTGTTAACAGCGATTATCTCGCAACACTTCCACGTATTCCATCAACCTGGAAGGAAGTGGCGGAGTATCCCGGAATACGTCTCGGGATGACGGATTTTATGGCGGCTGACGCTCCGCAGCAGGTCATGTTCACGCTTGTTTCTGAATATGGAGAAGCAGAGACATTTCATATACTCTCTGAAATGCACCCTAAAGTTGTGCAGTATGTGAAGTATCTTTCGACTCCGGTACGTATGGCCGGAATGGGAGAGGTGGATCTCTCTATTGCCGTTCAGAGCGAGACACTGCGCTATATCAATCAGGGCTATCCGCTAAAGATAGTATATCCGTCTGACGGAGCACCCTATCTTTTGACAGGTATGGGGCTTCTTAACGAGAAGAGCCCTGAGGCGCGCGCATTTATGAACTGGCTTCTCACAGATGAAACACAGCTGGCGCTGCAGCGTGAGAGTCAGTTTTATGTTCCGACAAATCAGGGAACACTTGCGTATAAAATGCTTGCAGGCAAAAATCTTGTGCTGTTTGATAAGCAGCCGGAATATACGCCGGCCCAGCGTAAGACTTTTCTGGACCGATGGCTTAAAGAGATACGGTTTCAATAATGAAGGGAGTTTTTTGCTCTGATGCGGGCAAAGATTTCCCTTTTGCAACGTTTTACGGCGGTGGCACTGCCTTCGCCATGGAGAGGTAGCTTTTCAAATAAAGAAATCTCTTCAGAGTATTATGGGAGGAAAGAAATTGAAAGCAGGATTTGTCAGCCTTGGCTGTGCCAAGAATCTAGTAGATACTGAGGTAATGCTCGGTATTCTTCAGAAGAACGGAGTTGAACTCACAAACGACCCGGCGGAAGCAGATGTTCTTATAGTAAATACGTGTGCTTTTATCGAGTCAGCAAAGGAAGAGTCTATTACTACCGTCCTTAATATGGCTGATTATAAAAACAGCGGCCGCTGCCGCTCGCTTATTGTGGCAGGCTGTCTCGGACAGCGTTATGGACAGCAGCTGCTGGATGAAATGCCTGAGGCCGATGCTATTATCGGTACAGGTGCATGGCAGCGCATAATGGAAGCTGTTGATGAAACAATGAAGGGAAACCGCGTTGTTATCGCAGGGGAGTCCGAAATCATATATGATGCCCGTATGCCACGCATTATGACAACGCCTACATATACGGCTTATGTCAAGATTGCAGAGGGCTGTGACAACAACTGCGCATTCTGTGCAATTCCGATGGTTCGCGGTCACTACCGCAGCCGTAAGTTTGAGGATATCGTCGAGGAAGTAAAACGCCTTGCGGCAGATGGGGTTAAGGAAATCAACCTCATTGCGCAGGATACGACGAACTACGGCCGCGACCTTTATAAAAAGCCGCGCCTTGCTGAGCTTTTGAAGGAGCTTTGTAAGATTGACGGAATCAAGTGGATACGCACGCTTTATTCATACCCGCGGTTCTTTACCGATGAGCTCATTGATGTTATTGCATCTGAGCCGAAGATTGCGAAATACGTGGATCTGCCTCTGCAGCATGCGCATGATGCTATCCTGCGCCGTATGCACCGTGCGGATACGCGCGAATCCATAGAAAATCTTCTTAAGAAAATCCGTGAACGAATTCCGGGAGTTACGGTCCGCTCTACCTTTATTGTGGGCTTTCCGGGAGAAACGGACGCGCATTATCAGACGCTTCGCAAATTCCTTATGGAGCAGCGTTTTGATAAGGTAGGAATCTTCACGTATTCCCGTGAAGAGGATACGCCTGCGTACAGCATGGAAGGACAGGTTCCTGAGGAGGTTATGCAGGAGCGCTATCACGAGTTGATGAGCATTCAGAGCAAAATTTCCGAGGAAATCAATCAGTCGCTTGAAGGCAAAGAGCTTGATGTACTTGTTGAAGGCAGGGACGAAGAACAGCCGACGATTGCAGTTGGACGTTCTTACCGCGAAGCGCCTGAGGTCGACGGTCAGGTCTATATAGAAGGTGACACGGACAGTCAGCCGGGGGATGTTGTACGTGTACGTGTCATTCAGGGCTTTACCTATGATGTTGTAGGCGAACCTGTGGGAGAAAAGAAATGACTATGCCAGTCCACGGTGAAAAACTTCCTGAGAGCGCTGCCGGGGAGCTTCTTGCGTCCAATAAAAAAACAGTAGCCTGCGCGGAATCCTGTACGGGAGGACTTCTTACAAGCCGTCTTACGGACGTGCCGGGAAGCTCTGCCTACGTTAAAGGGGCGGTTGTCTCATATACGGACGAAGTCAAGGCAGAGGTACTTGGTGTCAGACGTGAGACACTTGCAGCGGTTGGGGCTGTGTCGAAGGAAACTGCCGCGGAAATGGCAGAAGGCGCGCGCAAAAAGCTGGGAGCGGATTATGCGTTGAGCGTCACAGGAAACGCCGGGCCGGGGATTTCGGAAGAAAAACCTCTGGGACTTGTCTATATCGGGATTGCTTCCGCTGATGAAACCGTAGTGCACGAGTTCCGGTTCACAGGGACAAGATATGAAATTAAGGAAGCAGCTGCTGATGAGGCCCTGTATATGCTTTGCAGGGCATTGAAAAAAGGATAAGTTTTCAGATAAAATACAATATCAGGTTGATATAATACAGAAAGTCAGGCAAGAAGATAAAAATTTGAGGAGGTTATCCTATGAATTTGAAAAAAACTGTACTGATGACATTTGCAGCCGGAATGACGGCATTTACGCTGGCAGCTCCTACGGCCGCATTCGCAGAGGAAGCACCTGCAGCTGCGGAAGAAAATGCAGAAGCTAACAAAATGCTTTCTCCTGAAGAGGCACTTGAGATGTATAAGCAGCAGGGCTATCAGTATACGAGCAGCCGTTTCGGTTTTTCCATTATCTGCCCGAAAAAGCCGGATGCGGTTATTCCTGCCAGCATGCTTGATGAAGAGGCATACGGTGAGGTCCTGGTTTTTGAAAGCGAAGGCTACGACATCAAAAATGCCTGGGTAATTCAGTGCAAAGCATTCGATGACAGCACTCTGCCGAAGGATCTGGCACAGAAATCCGAAGCTGAGCAACAGGCATATCTCAACAATCTTATGAAGACGGTGCCGTATGAGTTTGTCCGTCTTGCTGATGTCCTTGGTGACGGAAAGCTCGGTCTTTACGCTGTTACCGCAAAGGATTGGGAAGTTGATGAAAATGGAGACGGCAAAGTCGACGGTACGCTTCATTCTGATACACAGACAATCCGCACATTCTTCCGCGGACAGCTTGGCGGTAATTTTGCCGTTGAGCTTATCGACAATCCTGACCTGACAGACGCGCATACGGTAGTATATCGTCTCGGTCTGCAGACATTCCAGGAAATTCCGTCGGAAAATCCGGATCTCAAAGCCGACACAAATAAAAAATCAGATAAGAAATCAGATAAGAAATCGGACAAAAAGAAAAAATAATTCAATCAAACAGCATTCTGTTTCATCCCCTTGAAGCAGGATGCTGTTTTTGCATGGAGAATTTGAACTCAATGAAAAGCCTATGATATACTAATGTAATGACGTGATGATTTTTGCGTACTTGTTACAGAAGAAACAAAAGGGGAAATAGAATTACATGCAGACTAAAAATATCCGCAACTTTTCAATCATAGCGCATATCGACCACGGAAAGTCCACACTGGCCGACCGTCTGATTGAGAATACGGGGACGCTTTCAGAGCGCGAAATGGAGGCGCAGGTCCTTGACTCCATGGACCTTGAACGCGAACGAGGCATCACAATAAAGGCGCAGACTGTACGCCTCAATTATAAAGCAAAGAACGGCGAGACATACGAGCTGAATCTTATCGATACACCGGGTCATGTCGACTTTACATACGAGGTTTCACGAAGTCTTGCTGCCTGCGAGGGCGCGCTGCTTGTTGTTGACGCGACGCAGGGCGTTGAGGCTCAGACGCTTGCAAATGTTTACATGGCGCTCGAGCACGACCTGGAAATTATTCCTGTTATAAACAAAGTGGATCTGCCCAGCGCGGACCCGGAAAAAGTGAAAAAAGAAATTGAAGATGTAATCGGACTTGACGCTTCAGATGCTATTCTCGCATCTGCAAAGACAGGTATCGGTATCGAGGATATACTGGAAGCAATTGTAGAGCGTATTCCTGCACCGCAGGGTGATGACGATGCACCGCTTAAAGCTCTTATCTTCGATTCTTATTTTGATGCGTATAAGGGCGTTATCGCCCATGTCCGTCTTATGGACGGAAAAATGAAAAAGGGCACCAAGCTCAAGATGATGGCGACGGGCAAGGTGTTTGACGTTACGGAGGTAGGCTGCTTCCGTCCTGCTCCTGTTGAGGTGCCGCAGCTTGCATCCGGCGATGTAGGATATGTGGCAGGAAGCCTGAAAAATGTGCGTGACGTGCGTGTGGGCGATACCATTACGACGGAGGAAAATCCAACAGCAGAACCTCTGCCGGGCTACCGCGGTGTTACGCCTATGGTTTACTGCGGCCTTTATCCTGTGGACAGCGCGGATTATGACAGCCTCAAGGATGCTCTTGAAAAGCTTCAGCTGAATGATGCGGCCCTTGTTTTCGAGCCTGAGACATCGCTGGCGCTGGGCTTTGGATTCCGCTGCGGATTTTTGGGACTTCTTCATATGGATGTTATTCAGGAACGTTTGGAACGCGAGTATAAGCTGAAGCTTATCACAACAGCTCCAAGCGTTATCTACCATGTCCATAAGACGGACGGAACGATGATTGCCGTGGACAACCCGGCAAAGCTTCCGACTCCGCAGGAAATAGATTTTATGGAAGAACCTTTTGTAAAGGCAACAGTCATCGTGCCGAACGATTACGTCGGTGCTGTCATGCAGGTATCGCAGGATAAGCGCGGTGAGTACAAGAGCATGGATTATCTTGATGTTAACCGCGTCATGCTGACGTACCATATTCCTCTGAGTGAAATCATTTACGATTACTTTGATATATTGAAGTCAACAACACGTGGATACGCATCGCTGGACTATGAGCTGGCCGACTATCAGCCGGCGAAGCTCGTGAAACTCGACATCCTCCTTAACGGAGAGCCCGTCGATGCTCTTTCAACAATTGTCTTCGCGGATCACGCGGCTTACCGTGGACGTCAGCTTGCGGCGAAGCTCAAGGAAATTATCCCGAAGCAGATGTTTGAGATTCCGATTCAGGCGGCGGTCGGAAGCAAAATCATTGCGCGTGAAAACGTCCGGGCATTCCGCAAGGACGTCCTGGCTAAATGTTACGGCGGCGATATATCGCGCAAACGTAAGCTGCTAGAAAAACAAAAGGAGGGCAAGAAGCGCATGAAGGCGGTCGGCAGCGTCGAGATACCGC